>CAZTEM010000028.1:0-31825 GCA_964612755.1 uncultured Desulfobacterales bacterium
AACCAACCTTTACAGACCGTCTCAATTAATAAAGAGATTACATATATATTGACAAGTTTTTATATTTTACAAACCATACTGGATATAAAATATAATCATGGCAGATACATATATTATTTCGTTATAAAACAACAATGTCATATTGTCTTTCAGGGTATAAGATCGGGTAAAGTGAGGCTTGGATATGCTTTTGCAGTGCATTCGTTTCAAGTGAAACTTAAACTGCAAAAGTATATCCAAGCCTCACTTCTTCCATTTATTTTTCATAAGCTATTTCCATTTATATGAAAATTTGAAAATAAATTTGCCTGATCCAGCACCATTTCCGTTGCAAGGGCCTGCATGTCCGGTGGATATCCGTATTGACGCAGTAATCGTTTGACAATGACTTTCATTTTCGCCCTTACATTCTCTTTTATATTCCAGTCAATGGTGACATTGTTTTTAATTCTTTCCACCAGCACTGCGGAAAGTTCCCGCAGTTTATCTGTTCCCATGACATCACGGGCGCTTTGATTCTGTGACAAGGCATCATAAAATGCCAGTTCATGGGTGGAAAGACCAAGCTCTTCACCCCGTTGATCCACCTGCTTAATATTTCTGGCAAGTTTGATCAATTCTTCTATGACTTCTGTGGAGGTGAGAAACTTGTTCTGATATTTTCTGACCGCTGCATCCAAAAGTTCTAAAAGTTTTCTGCTCTGGACAAGGTTTGTTTTTTTCTGGATCTGATTTCATCATTAAGAAGTTTTTTTCAACAATTCAAGTGCAAGGTTTTTGTGCTCCATGCCTTTGATCTCTTCCATGAATTCATCGGACAAAATTGAAATATCTGGTTTTTTAATCCCTGCCGCATCAAAGATATCTATCACCATCAATTATATCCGCCACCTCCCCAAGAGTAGTTTCAACCCACCCCTCTGGCAATTTTCAATTTTCCATCACCAATCCCATAAATCACCTTTCCAACCCGATCAATATGGTCCTTGAGTTTTTCATTTTTAATGCTCTGATAATCTGTAATATCAAAAAAATAGGGAAGGAGTGTCTCTTCTTCTAATTTAAAATGAATGTGTGAACAGATACTGGACGTAAGCTTTTTTCCCTTTAATGCAATATCAATATCTGATCCTCGCTGATAAGTCCCCATGGCACGGGAGCCGTACAAAACAGCCGTTTCAACTTCAGGGTATTCTTTTAAAACCTGAATGATGGTTTTCATATCCTGTTTTGTCAGACCATTATTCATTGTTGTATTCTTTTTTAAAATAGAAATAGAGATCCTGTATCATTGGTGCATATATTTTTCTGATTTTTTTATCTATTTTTTCTGCCATATCATCATCATAGGTATGCACGGTTTCATTCCTGTTTTCCAATGCTTCTATCCAGTTATGCCCGTCCAGAATGATTTCATTTTGAAAGGCCTGTTTTAATACTCCTCTTGGTGATTTTTCACTAAACCCCTGCTCAAACAGATAATCTTTTATGGTTTTCCAACAAAGTTCAAAAACAATCTCAAAAGCCTGAACCAGGCCCATTTTTTCAGCTTCATTGGGTGATTCAATCTCCAGAATGCGCCAGAATATTTGATAGGCTCTTTCAAGATTGTCAAATCTTTGTTTCCATCGAATATCTTTTTTACCCATTTCTAATTCTCCGATCTTATATTTCCAGGCTTTTGTTTTCCAGATTTGCCAGACCCAGATTTTCCAAAACAGGTCTGGCAAATCTATTCATATCTCAAACCCCTCTTTGGCAAGCTGTTTTTTGATTTCCATTTCCAGCGGCTGTCTTCCATGAGAAGATCGCCTGACCAGTCACTCATGTTAAAAGGAGGATTGGCAATGATATAATCTGATTTAAGGTCTGGGTGAGCATCTTTGAGAAAAGAGCCCTCATTGTTCCATTTGACATTGGAGGCATCAATCCCTTTGATGGCAAGATTCATCTTTGCCAGACGCCAGGTAGTCTGGTTGCTTTCCTGACCGTAAATGGAGATATCATCCAGTCTCCCCTGATGATTTGCAATAAATTTTTCACTCTGGACAAACATACCGCCACTGCCGCAGCAGGGGGCAAAGATTCTTCCATTATAGGGTTCCAGCATCTCTACCAGCAAGCTGACAATGCTTTGGGGGGTATAGAACTGTCCCCCTTTCCGTCCTTCAGCCAGGGCAAACTGACCTAAAAAATATTCGTATACCCGTCCTAAAACATCTTTTGCCTTTGCTTTGGCATCACCCAGAGCAATCTTGCCGATCAGGTCAATAAGCTGACCTAAGGATTGTTTGTCAAGGTTGGGTTTTGCAAACTCTTTGGGCAAAACCCCTTTCAGGGTTGGATTCTCTTTTTCAATGACCACCATGGCATCATCAATTTTTTTGCCAATATCCGGCTGTTTTGCATTGGCGGCAAGAAATCTCCACCGGGCAGGTTCGGGAACAAAAAAAACACTTTCCGCCTTGTATTCATCCCTGTCTTCAGGATCAGCACCTTTATATTCTCCTTTACCACCAACCAATTTTGCGTAAAGCTCTTCAAAGGAGTCTGAAATATACTTGAGAAAAATCAATCCCAGAACAACGTGTTTGTATTCCGAGGCATCAATGTTCTTTCTGAGTTTATCTGCTGTCAGCCAGAGGGTTTTCTCAAAAGGCTGATCTTCTGCTTTCTTTTTTGCCATTATGTATTGCTCTCCATAAAAAATCAGCTAATATACAAATTCAGCAGGTATGATAGACCGTTGTATAGAACAAGTAATTATATGGTTCTGCATATCATCTCTTGTTGTTAATTTGTTTGGCATTGTTTATGGCCTGTTCTATTATTTCTATTGATACCAAGATGAGAATATCATTATGTTTCAAACACTGCAACAAATAATAAAACAGCCTGAAATAGTGTAAAACCGATTGTTTAAAACCAGCACAGAACAGAAGGAAATACCAAGGCAATGTTTACCATTGACATTGGGTTTGAATAAATTTACCATACATTTGATTAGTATTTATGAATATCAATAAGTGTTGATTTATGATCAACAGATATGGAGCATTAAGTGAATTCCAATGAAATATTTGAGGCATTAAGGGAAAAAATTATTCGGCTTGAACTTGAGCCTGAAAAAGTTTTAAATTTAAGTGAACTTGCAGAGGAATTTAATGTCAGTCGAACCCCGATTAAAGAAGTTCTGATCCTTCTTCAGGCAGAAGAATGGATAATGAGGCATGGCTCCCATTTTATTGTAACACCCTTAAGCCTTGAACGTATCAGAGAAATCACTGAAATCAGAATGGTGCTTGAAACCCAGGCAAATGTATGGGCAATGCAGAGAATTACTCAGGCAGAGTTAAAAATTTTAAAAGAATTGGAACACAGAATTGTTAATTTTGATGATAATCAGGATAATCAGGATATTGTTGATTTTGATTTTAGAATTCATCATTATATATTCAAGGTTGCAAAAAATGCACATCTTGCAAAGCTTTTGGAGAAATTATTATACCATTATCTTCGTTTCTGGTTGTCAATACCACGCCAGATAGATGTTAAAAGTTTTTTTGCCGAGGCGTGTGAACTTATTAAAGCAATTGAAAATAAAGATGAATCTTTAATAAGAGAATGTACAATAGCTCATATCCGTAAATCTGTTGCTGAAATTATGGGTACTTCCTGATAATATCTAATTTGACATTTATAAATTAAACCTTAAACTAAATCATATTATTTTTTATTTAAAAAGGAGAAAATATGTCTGAATTAACAGCTGTGTTTGAAACAAGCAAAGGGCAGATTAATATTAAACTATTTGCAGATAAAACACCTTTGACCTGTGCTAATTTTGTTAACCTTGCAAAAAGAGAGTATTATAACGGGCTTAATTTCCATAGAGTTATTTCTGATTTCATGGTTCAGGGCGGATGCCCCCATGGGAACGGTATGGGCGGTCCGGGATATGAGTTTAAGGATGAATTTGATAAAGATCTTAAACATGATAAACCAGGTATTCTTTCCATGGCAAATGCAGGTCCCGGAACAAATGGAAGTCAGTTTTTTATTACCCATGGACCTACTCCCCATTTAGATGGAGTACATACTGTGTTTGGTGTTGTTGCAGGTGATGATGATCAAAAAATTGTAAATAGTATTGCCCAGGGTGATTCTATTAACAAGGTGACCATTAAGGGTGATTGTGATAAATTATTGGACAATATGAAACAGGAATTGGATGAATGGAATAAAACAATAAGTAAAAAATTTCCTAATCTTCCCAAATAATATAAATCCCAAGGGGCAGGTTTTTTTAACAAGACCTGCCCTTATCTATCCTGAGAAAAATTAGAAAACCCGAACCTTTATTTGATCTAAAAATCCACTTTTATCAACCACCAGTATCTGATAAGCCCCGGGATGCATTGGTCGGAATTTGAACTTTTTTCCTGTCTGTTTTATTTCGGAATTTTCAAACCAGTACCATGGACCATTCCCGCCCTCTACGATCAGATCAAAACTCGGGTATTGATTGGTACTATCTTTTTTGATAATGGCATCATTATTAAACAATCCTTTAATTTTTATAGTTTCTCTTAAAATAGTATCAAAAACCTGTGCACATTTTGGATGCACAGGTGGAATAAGAGTTTTTCTATGTAAAGCTTTTGGAATAAAACTTTCTAAAGCTTTGGGCCATAATTCTATTGATTTTTTTTCACATGGGATGTCACATTCACACTTTGCAGGAATTCTAAATTTATTGTCAGGAGTAATGCATGGTTTTAAATTCAAAACAGCAAATCCTTTAATATCCTGCCTCCTTGTTAAGGTTCGTGGAGCTGTTTTGTTTAGCAGCCATGCATTTTTTATATACTCATTGTTAAAATTTATTTGATTTTTATTGATTTTACTTTGTTTAATTTCTTTGCCACTGGGCCAGGAAATAAATTTTTTTGTTACTGATTTTGGTTGCCGGATCATGCCATCATGTTTTGGCAATAATTGAAACACCATTTTTAAAAAAGGCTCTGCTGTCTGTGAGCCATAATATCCAGGCACTGGCATACCATCAGGTCTCCCCACCCAAACGCCTGCTGTATATCCTTTGTCCACGCCAATAGCCCATGCATCGCGATACCCATAACTTGTGCCTGTTTTTATAGCAAAATAGTTTTTTTCTTCTATTATCTGATTATTATTTTCAGGCAGAAGTATCTCATGAATGATAAAAGCAGCGCCTCTGGAAAGTAATTTATTTTCCACAATCTCAGAGCCAGGAATATATCTTGGTTTAATTGTTTTACCTGCCCGTCCAAGGCATGAATATACATGCACAAGGTTTTCAAGACTGGTTGAAAATCCTCCCAGAGCAAGGGATAGATTTGGTCTTGCATTTTTTGGCAGTTTGATCTTAAACCCGGTATTGATCATTTGTGTATAAAAATACATGGGTTCAAGATGATCCATCACCTGAACAGCAGGCAGGTTCAGAGAATGGGACAAAGCATAGGCAGCACTTACAGGACCTGTAAAACTTCGATTGAAATTCACTGGTCGATAATCTTTAAATTGAATGGGAATATCCATTAACATACTCTTTGAATGTATTAATCCCTGATCCAGCGCCATTCCGTATATAAACGGTTTCATGGTAGATCCAGGGGACCGCATGGCTATCACCATATCAACATGGGCAAACCGCTGATCATTGGCAAAATCAGCTGATCCTACATAGGCTGCTATGCCGCCTGTATCATTATCCATTACTAATATTGCAAGGGATAAATGCGGTGGAAGGTTTGAAGCATAATCCTTTGCAAGTTGTTCCAAAGACAATTGAAGATAATAATCAATAAATGTATGGATTTTATTTTTTCTTTTTTTCTTATATAACCGCCTTGAAAGCAAAGGCGCTTTCATATTATTCACTATTGCCCAGCCTGTTACTTTTTCTTTTTTAGCCTGTTCAATTGTTTCTTTTTTCCAGATGTTAAATTTTTCAAGTCGGTCTAAAAGTTTGTTTCTTGCTTTTTCTGCTGCTTTTGGATGCAGATCAGGTCTGTATCTGGTTGGGGCCTGGGGCATGACAGCAAGAAGAGCTGCCTGGGCATGGGTGAGATTTTCAGCCCCATGTTCGAAATAGGCATAGCTTGCAGCCTGAACTCCCTGGCGGACACCTCCAAAAGGTGCATGGTTAAGGTAATAATTTAAAATTTCTTTTTTAGAAAAATGCCACTCCAGCTGAAAAGCAGTAAATATCTGTATGAATTTATCCTTGAATGTATGTCTGGTTGACCTTTTCAGTCTGGCAACCTGCATTGTAAGTGTTGAACCTCCTGAAATGATACGGCGGTTCTTGATATATTGATAAAGCCCTCTTATTAAAGAAAAAGGGTTTACGCCCGGATGATAAAAAAACCATTGATCTTCATATCCGATTAAAGCTTTTATATACTTATCAGATACCTGGTCAATGGTGATGGGATACCGCCAGACACCATTCTCATCTGCAAAGGAACGAAGCAAGGTGTTGTCTTTTGCAAGCACAACACCTGTTTGAGTTTCGTAGTCAAGATTTACAGGGAAAACCACATCGAGAATTAAAAAAACAATTAACCCCATACCCAGGATAATGCAGAAACTTTTCAGTGTTTTTCTAAAAAGTTTATTTTTCATCAATTATCACTTAAGGATCTCGATCTGGTCACGTGTGGAACCAATGGCAAATCGATAGGGGCGGTACATATCTTCAACATAACTTGGCGGCATTTTATATATGCCCGGAGTTACTGCCCGAATCAGATAAAATAAAGAGACCTTACGATATTTATTTACTTGTATTGCTGCAACATAGCGATCATCTCTGAACTCTTCGTGTAAAATATCAGAATTGTTTTTTATTTTTTTTATGGGTTTGCCATTAATCTCAATTGTGTCAATATTAATTGATGCCAATCCAAGGTTTTGATTTTCAATCTCAACACCGGCAGGCAATAAATCAACAACAAGTCCATCAGGTGTCCTTTTAGTCGCAGTAATATCCAGCTGAACCACTGATAGCTCTCCTGATTTCATAAACTCAAGCTGTAATGGGTTCCCCTTTGTATCATAAAATTTTCTTGTAATGGTTAACTCATTTGACTGGGGTATTGGTGGATTTTTTCTTTCCCCAACAAGGCTGATATTTGCGTATAAAGTATTTTTCCCTGCCTTAATATTGTTTATTGCCAGGTATTTTTTAAGATTAAAAATAGTTGTAAATGGTTTATTGTGTTCAAGTTGTATATCCTGATCCTTTGTATGAATTACAGCAGTCCACGCTTTATTCCCGGTTCTTTCAAATGCCAGTGCAGCCATGAAAAGGCAATTTCTTTCCTGGGTACTAAGCCATTGTCTGTCTTTTAAAATATCTGCCAGTTCAAAAACAATATTACTTAAGTCAAAGTCATAGACTATTGATAATTGTACTATTCTGGCAAGATCCCTGATATTTGACCCGTATTCACCATAATATCTATCTATTTTCCGTTTATATTCTTTTTTTACTTTTTGATAACAAGCTTCGGCATTCTTGGCATCGCCGGATAATTTGAATGAAACTGCCATATACATCCAGCTTAAACCATCATCATCTGTTTTGTTTTTATAGATAGACATCAGGCGCCTTAAGTCACTCAAACGCGCTATTCCTGTTTTTGATAACACATATCCTGCATAGCTTTTAAAAGCAAACTCATAATGAGCAGGATCCATACTCCACTGATAATGTCTGTCAGAGTATACCCCACGAAGATATTTGCTTATTCGTCTATTTACATTATCCAAAGAAGATGTATTGACATTGCCGCCAGTTTTTCTCGCATCATTTAAAAAATCAGCAGCATAAACAGTCAACCATTTGTGCTCGGGGCTGTTAGAAGACCAAGAACCAAATCCACCGGTTGTTTTCTGGCGTTTTAATATCCGGTCAACTGCTTTATTTACCTGATCAATTCTGAACTTTTCAGTATATTCTTTTTTAAAATGATTTTTTACCTGCTTATCAAGCCCAAGGTCTGCTGCTGCATCCAATGTTGCAAGCACCCATGGATATCCGGAGCTGATGGATTGCTCAACACAGCCATAGGGATAGTTGAGTAAATATTCAAAATGCCTGTTAAAATCCATTGATGGCTTATCAGACAGGGTCATCTGCAATTGGACAGTTCCAGGCAGCAGATCCTTTGTCTCAAGTTCAGGTTTCCAGGATGTACCGGGTTTGATTGTTTTTGATGATGACCTTGTAACATATGGATAAGGAGAGCGCACACCAAGTTTCCAGGTTCTTTTAATATTAATATCCTTGTTTTTATTTGAAAGCACAAGTTTAATAATACCTTGCCCATGGCTTGCAATTGCCTGCATTGGAAAACGGAGAATAGTTTTTTCTTTATCTTTCAGCGCTATTTCTTTTTTTATTGAAGATTGCAAAATTGCGCCTTTCATTGTCATTTGAATAGATAATTTTTGAGGGCTGCCACTCATGTTCCTTATATCAAGGGCAGCAACAGAGTTATCTTTCCTGGCAAGAAAGCGTGGCATGGATATTTGAGTAACGATTTTATCAGCAACCTTTGTATCTGCATCAATTTTTCCAAATTGCTCGTCTGCAAAAGCCATTACCATCCAGCGAAGCTTGCCGTTGAAATTCGGTAAATCAAATTTTGCTGTTACCTGTCCATTTTTATTGAGTGATAATGGTTTTGAAAAAAATGATACCATCATGACTTCAGATTTTGGTTTGTCTCCGCCCCGGGCAAGTTTTGCCATGGCTTTTCTAAATCCACCGCCAAATCTTTGATAAGCAGCTATTTGTCCAATATTATCAATCACTTGGGCATAATTGTCATACAGATCAACATTATATCTGCGCTGACCAAAAAAGTATGAGGCTGCATCTGGTGTCTGATATTGCGTAATATTTAATATGCCAACGTCAGCAAGGGCAACAACCACTTTTGTATTTTTTGGTAATGGATAATCTGCCCTGATGGTTATTTTGGCGCTGATTTTTTTATTGGGTTCAATTTTTAAAGGTGCATCTATAAAGACATTTAAGATTCGTTTATCCCTTTTTAAAGGCAGGTGTATCATGCCAAAAGACCTGCCGGGAGCCGGTGTCTTTTGCATATCACCCGGTTTTATAACCATGACTGATGCATATAAATCATGACGATCCCAGGTTTTGTCTGTTGGAATATCAATTGTGGTACCTTTTGATTTGACCTGTAAATACTTTGAGTATAAAACTCCTTTTGAAGATTCAATTGTAACAAGAGCAAGCCCGTCTTCCGGAGGATTTACTAAAAGTTTTGCCGTTTCTCCGGGCTTATAGGCTTTTTTGTCAAACCCGAGACTTATCAGTTCAGGCTTTTGCCCATTGTTTTCCGTTGCATTCCCCCACCATGACCAGGATGTTTCAAATTCATATCCTGTTAAAGTGCTTCCATCAGTTACCTCTAAACGATATTTACCCCATTTTAAAGGCAGGTTTACAAGAACTGCGGGATTATCATTAATTTTTATGGATTTTGAAAAAACAACAACAGGAGTTTCATCATAGTCCCAATGCCATCCTCGACTGCCATTGTATCGCCAGAACCAGTTACGATCTTTTTTTATTAATAAAAGATCAAAGGTTTTATTTTTAAGAAATCTGCCTTTAGTATCAACACAACTTATTTTAACAGCTATTGTAGTGTTTGAATCAGGTTTACCTTTAAATTGAGGTTCCACGCCATAAAAATATTTTTGATTGAGAAGTGTCATAATGCCACGCCTTGTAACAGGGCGACCACCATTTTCATAGACGCTTGCATTAATGTTCAGCTGAACCGGTGATTTAACATAAGCCCATTGATTTCTCATTTGGAGCACTCCGGAACCTTTTTTATCAAGGTTTATTTCTTTAAATTTTTTCCGTTTGTATTCAAGCTTTTCTTTGGGGTCACCAAAATAATAGGTTTGAAGATTTTCAAAAGGATGTACATCTATCACAGCTGATATTTCGCCATCTACTTTGTTATTAGAAGCAGGTGCGCCATAAAGATAATGGGATTTAACCGGGACTGAAATGCTTTGTACTTGTTCTTTTTCAAGCTTTTTTTCCTGAATACCATCAAACAATTCTAAATCCATGTGCTCAGGAAGGAATTCTTCAATTTGGAAAACATAATCTGCTTGATTTGATTCGGCAAATTCCATTTTTAGTTTATATCTGCCGGTTTGACTTGTTTTATCTGTCTGATATTCAAACTCATAAAATCCTTTAAATGAAGGAAAAATAATTTTTTTAACACCCTTGCTTCCGTCAGGTTTATAGATAGTGCAGGTAAGTGGCAGATCAGGTGCTATTTTGCCATCATAGTCCCGAACCAGCATGTTAATAGAAATTTTTTCCAAAGGTCGGTAGAGGTTGCGGGGACCCCATGCAAAAATCTGATATTCGCTATGGGATGTTTTGGCATTTTTAAGTGCAGAAAGATCCAAAGCATTATGATTCAACCGTAGCACGGAAAACTGATTACCTTTTGTGGCAATAATACAATTTTGCCTGGATTTGATATAAAATTGAGCTTTGCCTTTTTTATCCGTATAAACAATTTTACTTGATTTTATATTTGTACTTGTCAGGGAAACAAGCTCAAGACGGACATTGTTAATCGGCTGACCCGTGGTTATATTTTGTGCATATACATCAAAAGTATTGGAATATCGTCTGGCATGCAGACCAATATCTGTCTGCATAAAATAAGTATATTCAAACATGTATTTATAGGTACCAGGTTCTTTCATAACTGCAGCATAAAGACCGGGTCTGGAAATTTTTTTAATTTTGCTGATATCAATATTATATTCTGTCCGCTGATTTTTTTTGGGGTTTAAGGCAAATCGTCCTGAATATTCAAGTTTTCCATATGTTCTCAATTTATCCATACTATAATAATTGTTTCGCCCGGTTCTACCTAACTCATTGAAAAATTCAATTATATTTTTTTTATTAATGGAAAAAAAATCAATATCTACTTCATTAATATTTAAAGTGGTAACAGGTATTTGTTTAGGGCTTGAGGAACTTAAGATATGCCCCCTTGATGAAAAACTGACATAAGGGTTAATTTTTTTTGTCTTAATGTGTTTGGTTTGACCGGATTCAAGTTTTTGATGATTGATATCTCTTATTTCACTTGAAACAATAATAGTATAATTTTTATTTGGTGTCACAAAAGGGAAAACAACTTTTGTTTGATCTTTACTCAGGATAAAATGCTCTGAACCATTCTCATCCCCAAGTGTGATATGGCGCTTTTTCAACAGTCTTTTAGATAGAGGAGCAGTAAATACAACTTCAATGGATGGTGCATTTTCATAAAGACCTTCTTTAATTGTGGAGATTTTAAATATTGCGCCCTTATAATCTTGTTTTGCTTTTTGCTCATCAAAACCAAAAACCGAATTTAAACTAAATAGCACACTGAATATACAAGTCAGGATAATGGCTGTTATGCGGTTCATATTTTAAGCTCCCTAAATTATTATTTTTTGATCAGAAACAATCATGTATTAATTTTAAGTACAACTTAACAAATCAGGGTCTATAATTTCAAGGTTTAAATGATTTTCCTGGATATTATTACAGCAATTCTCGGTTAAAAATTATTTTTAAGGTTAAAAGGTGTAATATAGTTAAAATATCTATATACAATTTTTTATATCTGGTTATTATACGAGGGAAGAAGTGAGGCTTGGATATGCTTTTGCAGCTTAGGGTTTCACTTGAAACAGATGCGCTGCAAAAGCATATCCAAGCCTCACTTTACCCGATCTGATACCCTGAAAGACAATATAATAATTTTGATAATATATAGCCTGTTATAGTCAACAGAGGAATCCTGTTATCTCCCAGTTAAGACCACATCTCCAGGAACTTCGTATTCTATTGTTTCATCATCATTTAATAACTCAACTTTTGGTGTAAAAAAAGGCAAAACCAAAGATAGGAAATTCGTCAAAATGAATACTACTCTGATAGAACGACAAAATCAAACCATAAATCCTGGTAAATCAGGAATTTTTAGTAGTTATTTCTCCAGGTTGAAAGTTGGAAGTATACTTAACAAAGCGGGTATAACAAAGATCAAAGCCAGTGTTATTGTCACATTGACTGAATGATGAATTAGCCAATATAACATTCATAGATGCCTTAAAAAGAATAATACACCTGGTCATAGATACACTACGCAATACTTATAATTTACCCGAAAGAGTCATAAATTCCATGCTTGACCTGATATTGGGGAAAGCAATTACATATTTTGACCTAAATAATAAGCCAAAGATAAAACTGGCAGCTGGCTGGAGTTGAGTCTTTAATAAAAAATTCTTTACAGATTTCAAGGGAACCGAAATTTAAAATATTGAGGATGTTGTTGTCAGGTTAAAGCTTCTCAAAACCAGGTACAATTGTATTAAGGAATATCTGGTAAGTTCGTATATTATTTATAAAACGACAATGCCATCTTGTCTTTCATGGTATAAGATCGGGCAAAGTGAGGCTTGGATATGTTTTTGCAGCGCATTTGTTTCAATCGAAACCCTAAGCTGCAAAAATATATCCAAGCCTCACTTCTTCCATTTATTTCCCTATAATAACCAAAAAGACAAAATTGTATGTAAATATTTCGGCTATATTACACTTGTTAATCTTAAAAATAATCTTTGACCGAGAATTGCTGATCTTATTACTAAAACTTGACATGGATTTAAGATAGATTTATTATAAATTCAATATTGATTTATTGGGAATTAACTATAGTCTAAAGTTTAAAAATGGAGGAATGAGTCATGGGTGATCTGATTTATCTTGATAATGGAGCAACATCTTTTCCAAAACCTGAAGAAGTTTACGCTTATATGGATAGTTTTTATAGAAACAATGGTGTGAATCCGGGAAGATCAGGATATGATCTTTCCATTGAGACTGGCAATGTTATTGAAGATACGCGGAAAATTATGTCTGATTATTTTAATGGAAAAAACCATAACAGGCTTATTTTTTCATTGAATTCTACAGATGCACTGAACCTTGCCATATCAGGGTTATTAGAGCCAGGAGATCATGTTATTACAACAAGTTTAGAACATAATTCAGTTTTAAGACCCCTATATCATATGTCCCTTAACGGGATTGAAGTCGATCATATTCCTTTTAATGATCAAGGCTTTGTTAATCCTGATGATTTTGCTGCAAAAATTAAGACTAATACTAAACTTATTGTTTTAAACCATGCTTCAAATGTGCTTGGAACAGTGCAGCCTGCTGAAGAGATAGGGCAGATATGTAAAGATAACGGAGTAATTTTCCTTATTGATGCTTCCCAGACAGCAGGGAAAATCCCCATTGATATTGAAAAAATGAATATTGATGTGGTTGCTTTTACAGGACACAAATCACTTTTAGGACCTGTTGGTATTGGTGGGTTATATGTAAAAGAAGGTATTGTAATAAAGCATACAAGAGCCGGCGGTACAGGTGTTAAATCAGCTGTAAAATCTCATCTTGAAGAATATCCTTATAGGCTTGAATATGGAACTATGAATGTTGTGGGAGTGGCTGGTTTATATGCGGGAATGAAATGGCTTCAAAAAAAAGGGATTGATAAGATTCACAAAGAAGAAATGGCTTTGACAGAGCAATTCAGAGACGGCTTAAAAGAAATAGATAATATTATTACCTATTGTCAGGATGATTTGACCAATCATATAGGAGTTATCAGCTTTAATATTAAAGGGCTTGAGCCTGTTAACACAGGTACGATATTGGATGGGGAATATAATATTGCCTGCAGGACAGGTTTGCAATGTGCTCCCATGGTACATGAACAATTAGGTACAGATAAATTACATGGAACCGTGAGGATGGGCTTTGGACCATTTAATACAAAAGCCCATGTTGCAACTGCTTTGAAAGCTGTCAGGGAAATTGCCGAAACCTATGTATAAATAGCTTAAGTTAAGAGTTTTGCTCTTGACTTGGATGAATTTAGTTTATAAAGTAAACAAATTATTTTTACATATGGATAAAGCTTTAAGAGGAAGATAATGTTAGATGTGCCCAGAACCACTGATACTGTTTTAATGGTAAGACCCTATGATTTTGGATTTAATGAGGAAACAGGTCAGGATAATGAATTCCAGCATAAGCTTAAATTTTCCGAAACCGAGATAAATCAGCAGGCAAACATAGAGTTTCAGAATATGGTTGACCTCCTTAGGAAAGAGGGGGTTATTGTTCTAATCCTTGAAAAACCGGAAAATCCATACTCGAAATCGCCTGATGCTATCTTTCCCAATAATTGGTTTTCAACAGAACATGACGGGACAATGCTTGTCTATCCCATGGCAGCTCCAAACAGGCGTTTTGAAAAAAGACCTGCGGATGTTGAAAAATTATTAAAGGTAAATGGATATAAGATTCGTAATATAATCAATGTAGGACACATTGATGAGACAGATAATTTTCTTGAAGGCACAGGCAGTATGGTTATTGATCATAGAGCTGAAATTGTCTATGCCGCACGTTCCAAGCGCTGCAGTGATGAACAATTTGATAATTTTATCAGGCTTCGTTTTTATGAAGAAGGTATTCTTTTTGATACAAAAAGTTCCAAAGGGCATCCTATTTACCATGCCAATGTTATGATGGGTTTAGGAGAGAAATTCGCTGTAGTCTGCCTTGATTGCATTTGCGGTCAAAAGGATAAAACAAGGGTGTATGATTCTTTAAATAAATCGTTTGAGGTTATTGAAATATCCATGGACCAAATGGAAAATCATTTTTGCGGTAATATCCTCCAGGTTAACTCCTCAGAAGGAAATCCTTTGATTGTCATGTCTCAACGTGCATTTAAAGGTTATTCAAGGGAACAAATTAAAAGATTTGAACAATATGGAAAAATTCTGCCTGTTGATCTTACAACCATTGAAGCAGTAGGTGGAGGAAGCGCTCGCTGCATGATGGCTGAAATTTTTTCTGAAAAGATAAACAAAACAGGATCAATTTCTTAAGATGCTATTTTTCCTTCCATCTTTTATGAAAGGTTGCTGCTCATTTTTATTATATACTATTAATACTATTGTTTTATGTTCGTTTTTATTTTTAATAGCAATTATAAAATTTTTAATTCCCATTGGCTTTGTTACAAAATTTTGTACAAAAGCTTTAATCTTTATTGCAACTTTATGGATAAGCATTAATTCTTTTAATATAAGACTTTTTCATAAAATTGATTTTGATGTTCGGGGACTTGATAAACTTGAACGAAAACAATGGTATCTCGTACTTTCCAATCATCAATCCTGGGTAGATATCCTTGTGCTTCAAAAAATATTTAACCGGAAAATTCCCATGTTGAAGTTTTTTTTGAAAAAAGAGCTCATTTGGGTGCCTTTTCTTGGGCTTGCCTGGTGGGCTTTGGATTTTCCTTTTATGAAGAGATATTCCAAAAAATTTATTGAAAATCATCCCCATCTTAAGGGAAAAGATTTTGAAAAAACAAAAAAAGCATGTAAGAAATTTAAAACAACCCCTGTTTCTATAATGAATTTTGTTGAAGGGACAAGATTTGCCCAGACAAAAAAAATTAAGGCAAATGGAGGATTTGAGAATTTATTACCACCAAAAGCAGGAGGGGTAGCATTTGTTTTAGGGTCAATGGGCGGATCTCTTCATAAAATAATTGATGTTACAATAGTGTACCCTGGCAAAATACCAAGTTTTTGGGAATTTATCTGCGGTAAGACAAAAAAAATTATTATTGATCTGCAAATCATTCCGGTAACAGATTTTCTGACCGGAGATTTTTTTGGTGATAAGATTTTCAAAGATGAGTTCTGTGATTGGTTAAATAGTCTCTGGCAAGAGAAAGACCGTAGAATACAAAAGTTATTAATAGAAAATAAAAATTTACACTAATTAATGATCATTTCATATTGATGTTTTCTTTTATTATCATCCTTATACATAAGTTCTTTTATTGTTACATTAATCAGTTTTTCATTAATCTTTTTTTCTGAATATTTGCCTTGTACAATAGTACCCGGAAATATAACTCCGGTCACCTTGGTGATTGTATCTCCAGGATTAGCATCATTCCAGTCTGACAGGTGCTTTTTCTCGGCTTTCATGTCCTCAATGGTTTGCTGTATCTCCAAAAGATTAATCTCAATTTTTTTAAGCTTTTTTTCTGCATCCTCTATTCTATCGAAACATTTTTTAAGTTTTTTGTTTGTCTTTTCTTCTTCTTGTTTAAGCAGATCTAAAGCAATCCCTAATTTAACTATTTCATCTTTTTGTTTGTCTTGTTGCATGGCTGAGTCAATTAACGAGCTGATTTTTTGTTGATTGACTCCATTTTTTTCAAGAATATTACCAAGTTTGGTAGCAGCTTTATGGTGTATCTCATTTTCATCAATGATTTTATTTTTCATTGTTTGCTGTTTGTTTTTATCTTTTATTAGACCAGTGATTTTTTCTTTGATCTCATGAAGTTCCTTAGCTATAAAGGTGTCTTTCCCTGTTCTGATAATATTGGGTTCAGAAAGCTCAGTACCAAGCTGCTTTGCAAAAATTCCCATTTTTGCTGTTATTTTGCATGAGATTATTTTCCCGTCTTTAGCAATGCATGCACCGCTGGTTTCTATTTTGGAATCAACAATTTCTTTGGTTATATAGATATTCCCAAGGCAGGCGATATCAGAATTGTGAACGAATTTAGCATAGATATTGCCCTTAGCATATATTTTTGCCTCGTTAATACCATTTGAGATGTTTAAATCTCCCTGGGCATGTATGATGCCGCCTTCAATTTCCTGCGCTTTAATATCATTTCCAGCTACTTTAAAACCATTCTTGATACACCCTTTGATTTGCACATTCCCGTCATAATTGATGTGACCTGTCTGATAATCAATATCACCATTTGCTATATATTCTTCATTTACAACTACTATGCCTGCCCAGGTTAGTTTTGGATATCCATTGACAGTGGCAATTATCTTAAGACTGTCTTCTGAAAGTTTTGTGCCTTGACCGTATTTTAGTTTTAGTTGCTGAGCTTTATTTGTCGCAAGTTCCTTGCCAAATATGGTTTTCCCATTTAAGGATTCTTTTAAGGGCGTTTTTTCAGCCAATACTGTTCCTTTTTCAACTTGCGGTATTATACCTCTATCTTTAAAATCAATCTGTCCGCTTAGGCTTAAGCCCCCAGCCTTTAAATGATCTGTATCAAAAAAATATTCAATTTTAGCATCTTCGCCTCGTATGGGGTCAATGCCTCGAGCTACGATAAAACCCTTTTTTTTAAAGCCCCTGGATTTGATAAAACCTGATAAAAGATCATCAGTAACAATACCAAAAATAATTCCCTTTTTAATGAGCAGCTCTCTGATATCTTCAGGATTAATATTATCATCAAACTCCTCTGTTTTGGATATTAATGCTGTCAAGGTGTCTTGTGTGACTTCAAGTTTAATGCCATGTTTTAAAATTTCTACCGTGGTGAATTTTGATTTTGATTCCGAGGGCTCAATTGAGTTAACATCCGAGGGTTTTTTAACAAGGGCACCAGGTTTTTTATTAATATTTTCATAGCTTTGTTTAAGCTCTTTGATCAACCTGTTTTGAATTTTCAAGATCATATTACGATGATCCAGTGTTATAATGCCTGCTTCCACAAGCATGTCACCTATGAGCCTTGGATTTTTATTTGTCTTAAAGCTTTGATTCTGTTCTTCCAATACCATATCTAATACGCTTTTGGAAATAAGACCTTTATTGATTGCAATGGTGCCGAATTTAATATCTTTTCGTCTCAATTCTATTGCTTTAGTAGCGATTATAAGCCTTTTTAAATTTTGAGCAGAAATAAGCTCGCGGGAAAGAAAATATTCTTTTAATGCTTCTTCAGGGTTGGTTGATTCGGAACAGGCAGCCATTGCTTCATCAAATTCCTGCTCGGTTATGAGAAAATTTTTTATTGCAAGTTTCCCCAGCAAAGGCGCTTTTGCAAGAGCATTATTTTGTTTGCCCATAGATTGTTTCCATTATGAATTAAATTATCGCAGTGATTATTCCGGCAATAATATAGTTAAATTCAATAATAAATCTAAATTTTATTCTGGATTTAATGTTTTCTTTATCAATAATAATAGTAATATATAACATTAATAGTGGTAAGATTACAAGAAAAAACCCTAGGTTATTAATTATCCTGAAATAAGAACCTGAAATCAGTACAATAGATATGCCAATTAGAATCTGTTTGATAATAGCAATACTTTTTTTTTCGCCGATAAGAATAGGTATGGTTTCTTTGCCTGTTATTCTATCTCCTTGTATCCCGAGTATATCAAGTAATGCAGTGGTAACAAAAACAAGACCTGTGGAAAATAAAAAAGCAATTACGGCAGAAATTATGTTTCCTGAGTTTGATATTGCAGGGAGAATTGAGGTGACTGTGCCCCATGCCAAGGCAATAAGAATAGTTTTAGCACCGGGAATATCTTTTATGCGTTTTATTTTCTTTATTCCATGAAAGGATGGGAAAATTTTTAAATTGTAGGAAAGACCAAGGATGCTCATGATAGCTAAAAAGATAAAGCAGGTAAAATCTGTGGTAAAAGATAGGATAAGACCTGTTGCACCGGAAATACAGGTTAAAATACCAAAAAGTATATAATGATTTTTATATAATTTTGCCCGGTCAGGGTTGTTGTATAAGTCAGATTTTATGGCAAAAAGATTATTTAGAACCTGCATGGAAAAAATATAAAAAAAAGCAATTGCCGTATGGATGAAAATATTATCAAAGTTTTGAATTTTTAAGCAGGCATAAGTCATACAGCCAGCACCGGCTGCTAACATCAGATTGGTATGTAAAAGAAAATCCCTTGTTCTGAAAAAAAGATTTGATATTCTGTTGTTTTTTTGCAGGTTTTTTTCAATTTCTCTATATGCCTTACTGATAATCCAGTTAGGCGTAGATGCTCCTGCCGTTATTGCAATGGATTTAAAAGAAGATAATAAAGACATATCAAGTTCCAAAATATCTTCGATGTGGAAAGCTTTTTTGCCGGTTTCCTTGCCAATTTCATAAAGACGTTTTGTGTTACCGCTTTGTTTGCCACCAAGAACAATAATAGCATCATTTTTGTCGGCAATATTTCTAGTTTCGCTTTGACGTTTTTCAGTTGAGCTGCATATGGTGTTAAAAATTTTATAATCAGGATGATTTATTTTTATCCATGCAGCTATTTTTTCAAAAAAATTGGTATCTTGTGTTGTCTGAGCCACAATTACCGCTTTATCAAATTCAGGTAATAATTGGAGTTCTTCCATGGTTGAAATTATATGTCCGTTACCCATGGAGTATCCAAAAAGACCTTTGACTTCAGGGTGATTTTTATCACCAATGATTATAACAGTATATCCTTTTTGCGCATGTTTTTTAATAATAGACTGCACTATGCCAACACGTGGACATGTTGCATTAATTATTTTATAACCTGCATCTTTTAATTCATGTTCGTCATTTGGCGGGACTCCGTGGGCTCTTATTAGAACTATTCCATTACCTTTGTCAGGTATCTTATCAATTGTAGATATGCCTTTCTGGGTGAGCACCTCCATTACCTGGGGGTTATGGATCAAGGGACCATAAGTGTAGAGTGGATCGCAAGTATTATTTGAAGCATCAAGAGCCATTTCAACAGCCCTGCGTACGCCCATGCAAAAGCCGGCTGTTTTGGCAACTGTTATTCTCATGAGATTTTTTTTAGAAGTCCAATAATATGATCAAATTCTTTGCGGGTTTTAAAATTAATTTCAATTTTCCCTTTTTCTCCTTGTTGTACTATTCTGATTTTTGAATTAATTCTTTGAGAAAGTAGTGCTGACATCTCTTTGAGAAATTTTTTGTTAGGGGAAACATGCTTTATTTTTATTTCTGAAAGCTGTTTTTTTATTGTGTTGATAAATTTTTCAGTCTCCCTTACAGAGAGATGTTTTGCAAGGACAAGCTGCCATACTTCAATTTGTTCTTCTGTAGAACCTGCCCCTAAAATACTCCTTGCATGTCCCATGGAGATTTTATTTTCAATCAGGCTTTGTTTAATTGGTTCGGGCAATCCTCTCAGCCTTAATAAGTTTGCAATGGTTGATCTGTTTTTCCCTATTTTTTTTGCTACCATTTCCTGGGTATAGTGAAATTCTGAAACAAGTCTATGATAGGCATCAGCTTCTTCCAAAGGATTGAGATTTTCTCGTTGAACATTTTCAATTATTGCAACCTCAAGGGCCTGCTCATTTGTCAGTTCTTTTACAAACACTGGAACATGTGTGAGCTTTGCAAGTTTTGCAGCTCTTAATCTTCTTTCACCTGCTATAAGTTCATATGCACCGTCAATATGGCGTACAAGTAGAGGCTGGATAACGCCCTGTTCAATAATCGAATTTTTTAGTTTTTCCAGTTCTTCATCTGAAAAATTAATACGAGGTTGATATCTATTGGGTTTAATATCTTCAATTGGACATTGGAAAAGGCTGTCAGTTGAGTAATCTCCTGTTTCATCAATATCAGGAATAAGTGATGCAACGCCTCGCCCAAGCCCTGTTTTTTTTAGTTTTTTCATGATCGTTTAATCAGTTCCCTTGTAAATGATAGATAAGATTGTGATCCAACAGAAGATTTATCGTAAAAGATTATTGGTATTCCATAGCTTGGAGCTTCACCAAGTTTGATATTACGTGGAATTTTTGTTTTAAAAACCATATCTTTAAAATATTTTTCAGCCTCTTCAACAACATTTTTCGAGAGGTTTGTTCTGCTGTCATACATTGTAAAAAGAATGCCTTTAATTTTAAGGCTGGAATTAATAGATGATTTTATTCTTTTTACTGTATCAAGTAGCTGGCTTAATCCTTCAAGGGCAAAGAATTCACTTTGTAAAGGTACAACTATTGAAGATGAGGCACAAAGAGCATTAAGGGTTAAAAGGCTAAGAGAGGGCGGACAATCAATAATAATGTAGTCAAATTTTTCATTGATTTTTTTTAACAGGTTTTTTAAAATCTTTTCTCTTTCATCTTTTGTTATCATTTCGATTTCAAAACCAATTAAATCAACATTAGCCGGTAACAGTTTCAAGTTTGCCTGTTCTGTTGATATGATAACGTCATTAATATCAGCTTCACCAATCATTGCATCATACATGGATTGTTTAAGTGAAGGTTTGTCAATGCCAAGGCTGGTTGTAGTGTTTGCCTGGGGGTCACAATCAACAAGCAGGGTTTTTTTCCCAAATTCTGCAAGAGCTGCTGAAAGATTAACTGCTGTTGTTGTTTTTCCTACTCCGCCTTTTTGATTTGCTAAACTGATTATTTCTGTCATAATTAGATTTCAATATCATAATTTGGAAATCAGGGCAATTTTTTTAAAAAGAAAATTAGGACCCGTAACAGAATAAATCTGTCCGGGTCCTGATTTTTATTTAATAGATATGTATATTACATTTCTGTTTCAGGGTGAAACACATCAACATTCTTGAGGTCGTCACCAAGATATTCGCGCTCATTTGGACCTAAAATCCCAAGAGATAAACAGAGTAATGTCCAGATATGGACAACAGGGTAATTCCCGCCATAATGCTCGCTTAACTCATGTATTTGTGCATGACAATTATGACATGCTGCAATACAATAATCAGCACCGGTTGCTTTTATCTGGTCATCTTTGATTTTACCATAGGCAAGTCTCTCGTCTTTATAGCCTGACTGGAGGAATCCACCACCGCCACCGCAACAGAAATTATTTGATTTGTTTGGTGTCATATCAACAAAATTTTCTTCACCGACAATTGATTTTACAACAAATCTTAAATCATCGGCAATGGGGTCACCAAAGGATTTACGCACGATCTGGCAAGGGTCCTGAACAGTAAATTTGATTTTCAGGTCTTTATTCCAGTCTGAGCTTGGTTTAAGCTTTCCTTCTCTTATCCATTTTGCATAATATTCATAAATGTTTTTAATTTCAACATTAGTATCTATACCGAATTTTTTCTGTCCTGCCAGGACAGAGAATGTAACGTGCCCTCACTCGGTATTGAGATAGGTCTTACATTTGAGTTTATCTGCTTGATTTAATGTTGTTGTAGTAAGGTGTTTCCATGCATCATCATCAGCAAGGAACAGGCAATAATTTTCTCCTCCCCAACCTTTACTTCCATAGGTCCAGCTTACACCTGCTTTATGGAGAATTTTCCAAAGAGGAACCATTTCATCCGGCTCTGTAACAGGCTCTCTTGAGTTCTGGTTAAGGAAAAATTCAGCTCCTTCTTTATCAATGGGAGCTTCCATATCTGCAAATTCAGGCTGTGCTTCCTGATATTCTTCAAGGACATCACCCACAACAAATTCAAAATCTTCCGGGGTCGCTGCCATGGCACTTCCTGAATCATTTGCCAGAGCCGCATCGCATGAACCAAGGATACCTTTTGGCCTTGTTTCCCTTGGCCATGATTGCCTTACATAGTATGTAAGTTGCGGAATATTTATTTCCATGGGGCATACATATATGCATCTTTGGCACATTGTACACATCCATGCCCATTCAGAGCTCAAGATCTCTTCATCCATGCCCAGAGCTGCCATCCTTAAAAATTTTCTTGGATCCATATCTGCAAGCCCTGTTGCAGGACAGCCTGATGCACATGCTCCACAAGTAAGGCACGCATTTAAATTTCCGCCATCAGGCAAAAGTTCCATGACCTTGTCTTTGAAGATACTTTTTCTATCTCCACCAATTTTAATAGCTGCTTCACCCATGCTATTTATTACCTCCGTTTATAGAATAAAATTATATTAATTTTTAAAAATTACATATAGTAATTTTTTTATCTAAAATTATCCTTATTTATTTCTCGTATTATAGCGTTTATGTCAATAGGTTTTTCAAAGTTCTAAAAAAAAGAAGATTTGACAAAATTTTTGTTAATACTAATATTTGATAAAAAATAATGGTATTAATACACTTATGACATATAAAAGAAATATAAAAAATTTGCCCCGGGTAAGTTTTCCTCCTGAGCTTCCCATTACATCAAAAAAAGATGAGATCATTGAGAAAATTATTAAAAATAATGTTGTTATTATATCAGGAGAAACAGGATCAGGGAAAACAACCCAGATCCCAAAGTTTCTTATAAAAGCAGGCCTTGGCATAAATGGAATGATAGGATGCACACAACCTAGGAGGATTGCTGCCATTAATGTTGCTTCAAGAATAGCCGAGGAGATAGGTCAGAAATTAGGAGATTCTATTGGTTATAAGATTCGGTTTGATGACAAATCTTCAAAAAATTGTGTGATAAAGATAATGACTGATGGGATTTTACTTTCCGAGGCTCAAAAAGACAGACGCTTAAGTCAATATGAAGCAATTATTGTTGACGAAGCCCATGAGAGAAGTCTTAATATTGATTTTACTTTGGGGATACTTAGAAATCTTATTAAAAAAAGAAAAGATTTAAAACTCATAATTACTTCTGCTACAATAGACACGGCAAAATTTTCCAAAGCATTTGATAATGCTCCTGTTATTGAAGTCTCGGGCAGAATGTTTCCTGTTGACTTGCAATATATGCCTGCTGGCAAAGGGCAGGAATCAGAAGATATATCAGGTTTAAATCCAGACAATGATGATATCGAATACATAGAAGCTGCTGCCAAAGCTGTTGATCATATTATTTCAAAAACTTATAAGGGAGATATTCTGATATTTATGCCCACTGAACAGGATATCGGAGAAACCATTGACCTTATAAGAGCAAGGCTGCGAGAACATCAAGGGCTCATTGTTCTGCCGCTTTTTGCAAGGCTTGCAAAAAAAGATCAGCAGAGAATTTTTTCTCAAGGTCCTTTTCGGAAAATTATTGTTTCCACAAATGTTGCTGAGACATCACTTACAATACCAGGGATAAAATTTGTGATTGATACAGGTCTTGCAAGGATACCAAGCTATTCACCAAAGACAAGAACCACTTCTCTGCCTGTAAAAAAGATTTCAAAAAGCAGTGCAGATCAGAGAATGGGAAGGTGTGGCAGGGTAGAAAATGGTATGTGTATAAGATTGTTCAGCAAAGAAGATTTTGATCTAAGACCTTTTTTTACATCTCCAGAGATTGTCAGAAGCAATCTTGCCGAAGTAATTTTAAGAATGATAGCTTTAAAACTGGGAGATGTGGCATCTTTTCCTTTTATTGACTCACCTTCTGATAAAAGCATTAAAGATGGATTTGCAACCTTGCTGGAACTTGGGGCAATAAAAGAGATAATAATTAAAAAATATAAAAAAAAGAAAAAAATATATAAACTTACAAAAATTGGAAAGATTATGGCAAAAATCCCCATTGATCCTAAACTTTCCAGGATATTAATAGAAGCAGATAAAAGAGGGTGTCTCAATGAAGCAATAATTATAACATCTGCTTTAGCCATTGCCGATACAAGACAACGTCCAAGGGAAAAAATTCAACAGGCTGATCAGCAGCATGTGAAATTCAATGATTCGTCCTCTGATTTTATATCATATTTAAAAATTTGGGATGCATACAAAAATGCAAAGAAAAAATTAAATACACGATCCAAGGTAAGAAAGTTTTGTAATGAAAATTTTTTTTCCCAAAGAAGGTTAAGAGAGTGGGAAGATATAAACAGGCAGATAAGAAAAATTCTAGCGGAAAATTCAATTAAAGGGAAAAAATTTAAGTTTAATACCGGGACTAAAGGGCTTAAATCAAAGGACAATGCAATAGGTGGTGATTTGTATATTGCCATACATAAGTCTTTATTAACAGGTTATCTTACAAATATTGCCCATAAAAAAGAAAAATTTATATTTAACGCTGCAAAGGGGCAGCAGGTTATGATTTTCCCGGGATCAGGAGTTTTTAAAACCACCGGGGAATGGATTATGGCAGCTCAATTTATACAGACAAGTAAACTTTTTGCAAGAACTATTGCCAATATTGATCCTGTATGGATTGAGCAGGCAGGTAAAAATTTTTGTACCTATACATGGTCTTTACCTCATTATTCAAAAAAAAGAGGAGAAGTTATGGCAAAAGAACAGGTCTCTCTTTTTGGTTTGATATTAATTGGAGAAAGACTGATTTCCTATGGAAGAGTCAATCCTGTAGAGTCCTCTGATATTTTTATAAGAAATGCCCTTGTGCAACAGGAAGTAAATAAAAAATTTGAGTTTATGGTTCACAATAGCAAATTGATTGAGCAGGCACAATCTCTGGAAGATAAAACAAGGAAAAGAGGTATAGTTATTACTGAAGATGATCTTTTTTTGTTTTATAAAAAGAGAATTAAAAAAAATTGCTTTAATATAAGAACCTTTGCAAAATATATAAAAGATAAAGATGATTCGTTTTTAAGATTGTCAGAACAAGATTTAATAAAAGAACAATTTGATAATGAAGAACTTTTACAGTTTCCTGATACATTGGAAATGGGAAATGGGAAATTTAAACTTGAATATGCATTTTCACCGGGCTCAAAAAATGATGGGGTTACGGTAAAAGTTCCTGCTGTTTCAGCACCTTCAATCTCAACCCATGCAATGGAAAAATTAGTGCCGGGACTTTTTGAAGAAAAAATTGTAAATCTTATAAAAAACCTTCCTAAAAAGTATAGGACACAACTCAGCCCTGCTTCACAAAAAGCTGCAATTATTGCCAAAAACATGCCTGCTCAGGATAAACCTTTATTTACTTTGTTGAGCAATTTTATAAAAGAAGAATTTAATGTGGCAATTCCTGCTTCAAAATGGTCGGAAAGGAACCTTGATCAATATCTTAAAATGCGTATTTCCATAAGGGATGAAAAAGATAAAGAAATTGCTGTATCAAGGGATCATTCCCTTATTAAAAATTTTGATGACAAACAATATTCAAACCAGGGTGTATTTGAAAAACAAAGAGCTAAATTTGAAAAAGAGAACCTTGTATCATGGAATTTTAACAATGTTGGGAACCCAATTGAAATCAAAGAAAAAAATGGTCTTTGTTTTAATGCCTTTTTAGGTCTTGAAAAGGAAGAGGAAAAAGTTTCACTCAGATTGTATAAGTCAGAACAATTATTTATCAATGGTCACAAAAAAGGTGTGCATGCCTTGTATTTGATTTCTTATCCCGAGCAATTTAAATCCTTAAAAAAGGATATACAGGCATCGCAAATAATCAAAAAACATAGTGATTTTTTTAAAGGACAAAAAGAGTTTAAAATAGAAATTTTTAATGCAATTACAAAAAATTTTTTTTGCAGGGATATCAGAGAGAAAAGCGCATTTGAGCATCATGGTAAAATTATTTTCCCGCAACTTTATAGTGAAACTTTAGAATTTATAAAAATAATTGATTCTCTTTTTAATGAATATAAGGATACTATTGCGCATTTAAAGCAATTTAGTCTCAGGGCTGAAAAACGACCCAGGGTTAGAGCCTTGATTCAAAAATTATATAATGATCTTGAAAATCTTGTGCCGGAGAATTTTTTAAAGCTTTATGATTTTGTAAGAATTAAAAATCTTTACAGGTATATTAAAGCAATAAAGATCAGGGCTCAAAGAGCATTTGAAGATCCTGCAAAGGATAATAAAAAAGCATTGGTGGTAGAAAAAGTCCTGAAACAGATTAATATATTATTAGACAACTTGTCACCAGATACTTCTCTTGAAAAAACAGAACAAATCGAAGAGTTTTTCTGGATGATTGAAGAGTTTAAAGTTTCGGTTTTTGCCCAGGAAATAAAACCTGCTTTTAAAATATCTGAAAAAAAACTTAATAAATTTGCAGATAAGATTTCAAGAATGGTGTGATTTCATATGTTTATTATTATGGGAAATGCCTTGACATTGAAGTCGTTTTCCTTCAATGTGTAAAAATATAAGATATGAAGGAAAACTATTTAATTTATTTATGGTGATTAAGGTGTTTTCCTTTAGTTTGTCAAAATTAAAAATTGAAGGAAAACCATTTGATTTTAAAAGAATATACTGATAACCAGTCCAAATATTTTATTGATACAATTCAAATATATGATGCTTATAGAGATGCCTTTGAAAAAAATAAAGCATACCGGGGTGGAATGCATTGGAAAAAATCTAAAAACAAGGAGTATTTGTTCAGGACAAAAGATCGGTATGGGAATGGTAACAGCCTTGGACCACGATCAGAAAAAACAGAAAAGATTTTAAATAAATTTCAGAAAAATAAAAAACATATCAGTCTGCATCTTAAGAGTTTGAAAGATCGTCTAAAAGAACAGTCAAGGTTATGCAAGGCTGTAAAAATTCAGCGGGTACCAAGAGTTGTCACAAGCCTCTTAAGAGTTTTTGAACAACAGCATCTTCTGGGGCGTAATCTTATGGTGGTAGGAACAAATGCATTGTATGCCTATGAAGCTGCAGCAGGAGTGTTTTTTGAACAGGATATAATGGCGACTTCAGATATGGATATATTATGGGACATACGACCTAAACTTATATTGATATCTGAAGATGATTTGCCCGGAATCGATTTCATGGATATCCTTCGCAAGGCAGATAAATCTTTTAGTATGATGGGGGAAAATAATTTCAGAGCTGTTAATAAGAACGGATATATGGTCGATCTTTTAAAGCCTGCACCTTCAATGATTTTTGAAAATGAGAAAAGCAGAATGGGTGGGAAAGATGATTTAAAAGCAGTTGAAGTGATGAACCTTCAATGGCTTTTGTCATCACCAAAGTTTTCCCAGACTGTTATAGGGGATGATGGTTTTCCTGCATTGATGATTGTTCCTGATCCAAGAGCATTTTCTTTGCATAAAATATGGTTGAGTACACAAGATGATCGTGAGCCCATGAAGAGAAGACGTGATAAACAGCAGGGGATTGCCATCGCAAAGATCGTGCTTAATTATCTCACGCAATACAAATTTGATCAGGAGGAACTTAGAATGTTTCCTGCGAGTATCTTAGAAAGAGCTGCTGCCTCAATAAAAGATATGCAGGTGCCTGATGATTTTAAATAAAATGGCTTTATTGAAAAATCCAGTGTTGCATGCGAAATGATAAAAGTATTGATTTCGTAACCAGAAAAGTATAATATTAAAACACTTATATTATATATTGCCTTTGGCTGACTTGTTCTTATATCTTAAAATTATTTTTATACTTAAATATTTAGGATCTCCGATGAACAAACATAAGCATAGCGTATTGATTGTTGATGATGAAAAGCAGATCAGTACTGCTTTGGGAAGAATTTTTAAAAAAAATAATATTGATTTTGTTTGCTGCACCAGTGGTGAAGCAGGAATAAAAGAGCTTAATAATACTGAAGCCCCATTTTCCTTGATATTATCAGATCAGCGCATGCCTGGTATGACTGGTATTGATTTTTTTGCAAGGGCAAGGGAAATCAGCCCTGGTACCATTCGAATTTTAATCAGTGGATATTCAGACAATGATGTGTTGATTGATGCTATCAATAAAGGAATTATACAAAAATTTATTCAAAAGCCCTGGGAAACTAAGGATCTTATCAATGTAGTAAAAAAAGGTTTTCAAAGATTTAGTAATGCTTTTGAGAATGAACAATTTGTAAGGCTTGCAAAACAACAGAACAAAAAATTATATCAACTTGATTATAACCTTAATGAAAAAGTTAAAAAATATAAGCAAAAGATTGTAGAATTAGATAGGAAAATACAAGGATTAAAAAATAAGGTTGTAAAACAAAATGATTCAGATAAATATTTTGAAGAATGGCTCAGACAGCATGATATGCTTGATAGCAATAATTTAAAAGTTTTGTTCAGGGAAAATTTAGATACATTGTTTGAGAAGTTCAGGGATATTGCCGGGAAAAACGATTTTATAATGCCTGGTATGAATTAGGAGTCATACATGCAGGACAACAGGGTAGACAACAAATCTGAAAAAAAGTCTAAGAAAAATCACAATATTATTGTTATTAAAAACAATATGGAATCATTTGCAGAAATAGCCGATATCCTGAAAGATGCTCAAAAAGAATCGGATTTTACCATGGATTTTGTTTCTTTATCGGACTTTCTTGAACATCTAAGTAAAAAGGAAATGCCTTTTCCATCTTTTATCATATGCATGACAGATTCTGAAAATAAATATAGAAATATTTTAAATAAGGCAGGGGAAGTATATCCTGAGACAAGAAGGATGCTTATTGCTCAATCAAGTGAAAGAGATATGATTATAGATTCTTTAAATAATGATTTAATGCATTTTTGTCTTATTTATCCTTTTTCAGCTATGGATTTTTTAAGTCAGATTAAGGTCGGTTTTGGCGAATTAAAGCATGGTAATACCTGGGAATATACAAAGCGTATGGTTGAAGAACAGGCAAGTAAAATGTATAAGCTTGCAAAAACTTTAAAAGCACATGATTCGCATTATTCAAAGGAGATCGATGAAAAAAAGATAAAATATAAACAATTAAAGGTGAAATTAGAAAAAGCAGAAGATAAATCTTTTCAAGATATTTCTATTAGAAAATATTTGACTGAAAATCACATCTCTTTTGATGGTGATGGTTTGAAGATAGGATTTGAAAAACTTGCAAAGAAAATAGAAGATTTATATCAAAGTTTTTGCCTGAATAATTCCATTGAGTTTGAAAAAGAACAATATTCTGAGATTTTAAAAAATATTAATGGAAATGAAGAAATAAACAAAGATAATCTTAAGATTATTAATGATATTATTGATTTTGTCTTGAGGGAAAAAACAGGGCAGGGAACATCTGGCTCTGATGTTACTTATAATAAATTAAATTTAGAAAATAGTGAAGAATTACAAGAACAGCTTGATGATGTGCTTGAGATTGAAATGGATGGCGACAGGTTAACTGTACGCATTGCTATAAAAGATAAAGATTCGGATTTGTTGACTGTGGAGAATATCTTTGAATATTTAAGGAAATTTAATGTAAGCTATGGTCTGATAAGCGAGCAGACTCTTTTAACATGGCTTGAAAATAAAGCCAGTATAAAAAAACTTATTGTTGCAAAGGGCACACCGCCGGAATTGCCGGTTGATGGCAAGGTGAGCTATTATTTTGATACGAATTTTATTCATGCCGGCAAAGTTAAGGCAGATGGCAGTATAGATTTTAGAGAAAGGGGGCAGATTCCCTTTGTAGAAGAAAAGACTCTCCTTGCTGAAAAGGTCCCTGCGCAACTTGGAAAGCCTGGGATTGATGTCTCTGGTGCACAAATAGCTATTGTGGAGCCGTTTGACCCGGTGTTTGTGGCAGGCGACAATACTTTTGAATCGGAAGAAGGGTTGAAAATCTATGCAGAGGCAGGAGGTCAGCCCCACCTTGATGCCATGGGAGTCGTTTCTGTTGCCCCTGTTTTAAATATTGGAACTGATGTTGATTTCGAAACAGGGAATGTCTCATTTAAGGGCAGTATTATAGTTAATGGCGCTGTAAAAGAAGGCTTTAAGGTTGAAGGTACAAATTTAACTGCCCAACAGATAGAAGGAGCTGAGATAAACCTTACAGGTGATTTGAATGTGAGTGCAGGTGTAATTGATTCTGATATCAAAATACAGGGGAATATCCAGGCAAAATATATTAATAATAGTAATATTGAATCTTTTGGAGACCTTGGTGTTACAACTGAGATTTTGGATTCAAATATCATTTTGAGTGGTAAATGTAATAGCCCGAGAGCCAGAATTATTGCTTCGAAGATTGTTGCTAAGGGAGGGGCGGAAACAGGCGATATCGGAAGCGTTGGATCAAAACCTGTTATATTTAGAGTAGGCGTGGATGATTATATTGAGAGTTTGATACGCGAAATCAATGATAAACTCAATGAAACAAAGGAACAAATTAAGGCTATCAATGATGAAATTGACAAATTGCATAAAGAAGATGAAAAAAATTTCAAAATTGTGTCTGACTCAGCTTATGTCCAGGATAGAACTCAACTTGCCATAAAAGATTTCAAAAAACAATTAGTTGATTTGGAAGGAAGTGGTAATGCCGCTGAAATCCAAATTATTAAGCAAGAGATAGAAAAGCTTGAAGAAGATGTCATAAAGGCTGAAAAAGAAGTTGAGCATGCTTTAGATAATCAGGATAAAATTGTTGATTATATTAAAATAAAAGAGAGTATGATTGAAAAATTAGAAGAGAAAAATATAGGTTTTATAAATAAGAAAAAAGCTCTAAGTGAATATTCAGAAAAAAATGAAATTTCTGCAAAACTCATTGTTAATGGCAAACTGATCTCAGGCACAAGAATTGAAGGACAAAGTTCTTCTCTTACTATCAGGGATGACACTTCAAGATGTAAAATAGTGGAGATTGGAATTGGATCAGAGGGCGTTGTCGAGTATTATGAGATGCAATTAATAAATTAATTGACAATTGTCATCAAAAAATCAGCTGTATTTATCTTAAGCTGAATCATCCTGCAAAATAATATTCTGGTTTTGTTTTATTGTAATAATTGGTTGGTTTAAGTAGTTTTTATCATTTTTCTAAGAAAAATATAAAAATTATTGACAAAGACAAACTGATATAGTATTTATATTGACTATTGAAGGTGCTTCCACCATGGATAATGAAAGGAAAAAGTTTGATAGTCAAACATCACATCCCCATCTCCTGACAATGCGTTATCCATCGG
>CAZTEM010000029.1:0-10738 GCA_964612755.1 uncultured Desulfobacterales bacterium
GTTATGGACTATAAATAGGGGGATTTTTTTTGTCAAGGCTATTGAAATAAAAAAAACCCGGGTCGGCATGAGATCTATTAGTTGTCTATGAGATTATGTATAGCCCGAGGTAAGAGTTTTAAAGTGGTTATCTGCCAGATTGTCAGATTTTTGATTGAAAATTGGTAGAATTGCTTTGACTTTATCTTGATTTTGTTTTAAATATTTTATGTTTTAAGGTGCCTCATACGAGGGTAATAGGGAACCCTGTTAAAGTCAGGGACGGACCCGCCGCTGTAATCGGAGACAAACACTGCGCAATCCACTGGTTGTCAAAACCGGGAAGGAGCAGTTATTAGGATGACCCGAAAGTCAGAAGACCTGCCTTGAAATTTGTAAATATCTATCCCCGTGGATAAGGGAAAGATACATGTCTGTGGAAAATCAGGGAACCTCAGATCATTTTTAAATAATAATTATGATCCGGGGTTTTTGCATTTCAAATACTCCGGAAAATAAGGCAGTAACTTAACAAATGCCTTGCCAATGGAGGAACAAAATGAAAAAACCTTTATTATTCATTGCAATTGCCTTGAGCATAAGTCTCTTGTACTTTATCGCTCCTGCAATTGCCCAGGACAAACCTTTTAAACAAAAAAAAACATTAAAAATGGATGAGATGGTTGTAACAGGTACGAGAAGTAAAGAGCAGGTTAAATATCTTCCGGTAAAGATTGAAACCATTGATTCCAAAGAAATTGAAATGACTACTGGTGAAACAATTACCGAACAACTAAAAAAAAATGCATCAATTGGTGTTATCGAATACCCGGGAGCTTTAGCTGGAATCGGTATAAGAGGATTCAGACCTGAATTTTCCGGTATTACCAAACATTCAATAATACTAATTGACGGCAGACCTGCAGGAGCTACAAACCTTGCTACGATATTAAGTGATAATATTGAACGTATTGAAGTATTAAAAGGTCCTGCTTCTTCTTTATATGGTGGAGAAGCCATGGGCGGTGTTATTAATGTCATCACAAAAAAGAATACAGAAAATTTAACAGGCATGGGTGAATTAGGCTATGGTTCTTTTAATACTTATGTCATAAAAGGAGCTGTTGGTGGCGGCATAAACAATATTTTCGATTTTGACGTCTCTGCCCGTAAATATAATCAAAGAGACGATTTTAAAATGGGTAATGGACATAAACGCGCCAATACCAAATATTCAACCCAGAATGGTGATTTCAGGCTTGGTGCCAACCTTGGTGACAATTGGAGAGTTGACCTGGGGCTTGATGGATACCAGGGGCGTGACATTGAAACTCCTGGAGACACTTTTAATGGTGACAGCAAATCAGGGCATAAAGATATTGATCGATATGGAATGGATATGAGTATTGAAGGACAAATCAATTCCAATAATCTTCTAAGTATTACAGGATATAAAACCAAAGAACTTTCCGAGGGTTATAAACATTATACCGGGTGGAATGTACCTGTGCAGGTAAAGCCATACCAAAGTTATGATTCTGAAATAAACTGGCTTGGTTTTCAGGTCAAAAACGCAATGAGTATTAATGCCCATAAATTAATTTTTGGTATTGATTATCAAAACATTGATAAAGAATCCAGAAGTTATAATCAGAATGGAACCAGAAAAGCTCCATGGTCTCCTGATGAAAGCCGTAAAAACCTGGCAGGCTATATAGAGACCATATTCAGTTTTATGGATAAACGCCTGACCATAACAGCAGGTGGCAGGTATGATACCTTTGATGTCTCAACTGAGAAAACCCCTTTTAAAACAAATTTTACCCCGAAAAGTGAATCTTTTTCCACTTTCAGCCCAAGAGCAGGCGTAAATTACTTATTTGATCAGGGCATAAGATTACATACTACAATTGGAAAAGCATTTGTGCCGCCAACAGCGGCTCAGCTTGCAGGATATTATCAAGGTTGGGGCGGTGCAATAACTAAAGGTAATCCTGATCTTGATCCTGAATCATCCATTACCTATGATTTAGGAATCGGTTATATCAAACCTGCCATGGGATTAAATGCAGATTTAACCTATTTTCATACAGATGTGAACGATAAAATCATAAGAGAAACCATTGGTCTTACGACAACCTTTCAAAACAGCCTTGGAGCAGAAATACAAGGGCTTGAATATCTAATATCCTATGACATTGGCGTTCCTCTTAATTGGAATCGTTCTCTAAGCTTTTATTTTAATGGTACAAGCATTTTAAAAGCTGAAGAAGAACAGACAAGTGGAATCAAAAAAGATATTCAAAATGTTGCACGCCATACTTATAACTATGGGATTAAATACAATGATGACATGTTTGAATCAAAACTTCAGTTCAGGAAACAGGGCATGATGAAGGATACAGATTGGAACAACCCCCTTAGACCGGAAATCAGATATCCAGGTTTTACTGTAGTTGACTTTGTATTTGGTGTTAATTTTTTAGAAAATCAAAAAATTACTTTAAAAATTGATAACCTTCTTAATAAACAATACTATGAGAAAAAAGGATTCCCAAAACCAGGACGTAATTTTTTCTTAAGTTATAGTTATACATTCTAAATTTTTTTAAAAAAAAGTGTCTGGTATCTATAAAGTATCAGGCACTTTTTTAAATTTAAAATAAAATAACCACGCTTTGCTAACGGGATTTAAGATGCCTTGATAAAATATCAGGATAGTCACTTGAAATAACCTGGGCGCCAAGTTTAATGGCACGATCCATGCGAGCCGGAAGATCGTGCGAACCATATAAAAAAACCTGAACCTGGGCATTTGCCTGCCTTGCTTCTGAAAACCCGTGCCTTGGGAAAAACCATTCCGAAGCAAAAACCGCATCAGCATCCAGTGCTTTGATTACAAATTCAGGGATATCCATTATCTGCCACCAATTCAGCAAATCAATGGAAATCATGAGATCAGGGTCAAAAGCTTTAATCTTTTTTGCCGTGGCAACAGCCTTGGGTCCAGGAATAAAAAAATAAACCCGGTTTTTTAATTTATATTTAACAACAAGTTCACACACTTTATTAACATCAACATTTTTGATGTCCAATGCAAGAAAAAAACCCTGCCATTTTTTAACTTTAATCAGGACATTCTCAAACAAAGGTATTTTATAAATGGTTTCCCTGCCCTGCCTGTTTTTAAGATTAAATAAGTGAATCTGTGAAAAATTCTTATCAATGATATTTCCTTTACCTGTGGTCAGCCTGCCCAGGTTTTTATCGTGGAATAAAATTATCTTTTTATCCTTTGTTGTACGAAGATCAATTTCAGTTCCATAAAGTCCAAAATCTTTTGCAGCTTTAATTGCTTCAAAAGAATTCTCAGGAAAATTTATTGTAAGACCACGATGGGCAAAAAGCTTTACGTCTTGAGTGAGAGTTCCAGCAAAGGCAGGCAGGGCAAAAAATAAACATATGGCTATCATTATAAAAATATTTTTTTTCAATTTTCCCTCCGAGATTCAGTATCTAAGAATGTATAATATTACTTATTTAATTATTTTGTAATTATGTCCAGAGCATCCCTTATATGGTCACAAAAAATATCGGAAATCATATCTATTTCTCCTATTCCATGATCCACAATGGAAACTTTAATACCAGCTTGTTCAAAGGTTTTTTGCCATGAATCTTCATGACCTGTTAAATCTTCCTTAAAATGTACTCCTGCCACAAGCATAAACGGAATAATACAAACTTTTCTAAACCCTGCTGTTTTCACTCTTTCCAGGGTGATTTCCCTGTCAGGATAACCTTCCACAACACCTGTGAATATATTTTCGCCATAGGTTTTGCGCATAATATCTTCCAAAGCTGCATAGGCAGTCCATGCAGGATGATCTGTTCCATGCCCCACAAGTATGACCGCAAGGTTTGGATCTTTGGGAATTAAAGGTTTTAATGCCCAAGATGCCTTAAAATAATCCTCAGACGAGGTTAAGAGAGGTAAACCCATTGATAAACGGATATTAACAGAATCGCGTTCTGAAACCAATCGATCAAATTCATGACCGCATATTAGATGAAGAGACTGAAGCACAGCCCATTTACAACCTTGATCCCTTAGTTTTAATAAAACTTCCAAAGCATCTTTTATATCATGATTATCTTTCCTTTTATTTAAGACCTGCTTTACCATTCTTGATGAATATGCCCAGTAAATAGTATTGTCGGGAAAAGATTTTTTAAATTTTGTATTGATCTTTTCATAGGTTAAAAAAGCTTTTTCAGTTGTACCAAATGCTGTAACAACAATGGGGATATTATTTTTTTCAAGGGAATCATTCATTGTCCTGCTCCAATTTGTTTTTTAAATTTCATTTAAAGTGCAGCCTTTAAAGACAACAGAGTCTTAAAATCAACCCTGTCCTGAAAATTCTTATTACGAATCTTCTTAAGATCAATCATGTCTTTACAAAACTCAGGTGAGTATGCAATGGTTTCTTTCCATGGTGCATGCCCCTCAGGAGGCTGACAGATCATGGCAATGTTTAATCCTGCAATACCAACACATATTTTATCAAGGCTTCTTGCTCCAAACATTGAACAATCATTTGGATTAATATGACCCATGGAGGAAATTAAAATATCACAGCCAAGTTTTGACAGGGCAAGCCCTGTCTCTGGATGATATATTTCTTCAGGAATGCACATACCAATGCGACAGGGTCCGATATCAAGTACAAACAAATCTTTATAATCTTTTTGAACTATACCTGTTTTCTTTGAAATTATAATCGGCTCAAGGGGTTTATTTTGATTTTTGATATTTATATTAAAGCATATACCAAGATTTTCACTAGTAATATTATCTATAATTTTTTGAATAAATTTTCCCTTTGTCCTTAAATCAATATCCATGACTGGAAAAACAAGTAAAACAAACTCTTTTAGACATCTATCAGAAAATGTTTGTAAAGTCTTAAAAATAATTGATATATTTTCACCGGTATAACAGACAATTTTAACAGGTGCAGGCAGACCAAGATCATAATATGAAGTAAGGTCTCCTCCTTTCCAGGTAATATGGCGCATATCAAGATATATTGGTCCATAATTTTCAGGGGTTCTCCTATCCATGATTTTATGCCTGATTTTTCCAGAAACTCTACCCCGGCAATTAAGGGGAATATCAGAATATATAATTTTTGATTTTGCACTGGTTTGAGTGACAATAATTTCACCCCCTGGTGAAAATAAACATGAAGGGGCATTATCGCAATCCATGATCCTGTCTTTGCCTCCTCGGTTGCATGCAGCAATATAAACACCATTTTCCCTGGCACGGGATGCCCATAATTTTTTTGGGTCTAATCCTGAAAACGGCCAGTTAGCAGGCACTAAAATAATATCAGCGCCTTTTAATGCAGTCTGCCTCACAAGCAGTCCATGATATGTATCAGAACATATCAACACCCCGATTTTTGCCCATGGTGTCTCAAACACATTATTCTGCAAAGGATTTCCAGGACATGCCCATCTGGTTTCAGCATTGATCTTATGATATTTTAATATAATTTTTCCAATGGGGCTGATAACAAAAGCACTATTATGAAAAATCACACCTGCCTGATCCTTTTCTGCAAATCCAAGGCAGATATAGGCTCCATATTTTACAGCAATTCCCATAAGTTCCATTAAAAAATCATGGGTGCTTGTCAAAACATAATCCTCAATATCTTTTCTTGATAAAAAACTATATCCAGACACAGCCATTTCTGTATTGACTATGATTTTAGCATTGTTTTCACAGGCTTTTTTATTAAGCTGAATAATTTTCCTGCAATTTGTTTTAATGTCTTTATATTTTACATTAAGATGGATTAATGCAATTTTTAATTTCTTTTCCATTTATCCTCAAACCCCATTGCCAATGCTTTAAAAATTAACAGCAACATTGACTTATCACTTGCATCATACAAGTTCTCAGATAATTTATTTTTATATTCTGGTGTTTTCTCTAACCTGCCTGAAACTGCAAGGGCAATCTCCATGGCAAAGCTTAAAAATATCTCCTGCATACAATTTTCAGGTAAAATCCCGACTTCTCCTTTATCTCTGAGATGTACAAGAGCTGCAACCGCTGCAACAACCATGGGATCTCTATTCAAGGTTTCAAAATTATCCTGTAAAAGCTTTGCAAAATGATCATTTAAATAAATAGAAATATTTTTCAGCATATCTTTTTTATCTGTACCAAAGCGTTCTATGTGAATTTTTACTGATCTTTGCCCCATGGGAGTCAGATTATTCTGAAGAGCCAGGGTTTCATACACAGCTTTTTTTACACTTATCCCGATCAACTCTCCAAGTTTGGTATGCTTACCTGAACTTGTAAGCTCAGGGTCCCCGGTTAATTTTGAAGCAATTGCCATCTGGTCTGTTCCTGTGCCTGTTGCAAGACCATTGGAATATCTGGAATTTATTGCAAGCTCTTGAAGGACTGCGGTCTTAGCCTCTGTTGCCGTGATAATTGCACGGGTTAATGCTCCTTTACTTAAAGTTTTATTAATAAAAATCATGATATTAATGGTGCCGGGTACAGGCAGTTTTCCAGTATCATCCTTTGCAATCCATTTTCCGTAATTTTCATAAAATTTTGCAGGATCACCTGCCCTTCCAGCATTGGTTTCAACACCTCCGGTTGCCACGGTTAAAACCCATAAATCTTTAAATTCCTGCTTATGTATAGCTGCAAAATTCATATTGGCAGCAGTGCCAAGACAGACACAATGTTTTGAATCAAGCCCCTGGGCTGAGCAAAGTTGTTCAAGGTATATTTCCGGTTCTGTTATGATTTTTTTTGTGTGGGCGCCCATATGGTTACATGGCTCACATGACTGGTGGTTAAGCACAACATTAATATCTTCTCTTAGCCCACCATTAATCCGACAGGTTGAAATCACTCTATGGGGAGTTAACAATCTGGCATATATTTTTTTTTGATTTCGATGAAGCTCCAAAACATCATCATAGGTTTTTAAATGCATATGTTTACCTTTCATCAAATCAATCTTTTGCTTTTTCAACACAGAAGACTGCCATTATAAAAAATACGATCCCAACCCCTGACAATACATACCATGCCACAGGATCGACTGGTCTTCCGAGACAGGCAGATCTGATGGCAGATGATGCATGGGTCAGAGGCAGAAAAAATAATATTTTGCCTGCCCATACAGGGAGACGATCAACAGGGAAAAAAGTACCCCCTAAAAATGCCATGGGAGTTATTACAAAGGAATTGAGCATGGACTGATCAGCATGGGATTTTACCACCATGGCAAGCCCGACTGCAAGGGATGCAAAAACAAAGCTGTTAAGCAATACACCAAGGAAAAAAATAAAATTATATTGTATATCAACCTGGAAAACAGCTCCCAGCACCATGATCACACAAACTGCAAACATTGCCCTTGTCATCCCGGCTAGCACTTCTCCTGTAACATAGGCAAAATCTGAAATGGGTGAAGCTTGAAATTCTTCAAATATATGCCAGTAAAACCTTGAAATATTAATATCACTTGCAATGGCAAATGCCTGAGTCATGCTGCTCATGGCAATAAGTCCGGGAATTAAAAACTGCATATATGTAAAACCTTTTATTGAAGCTGAATGACCTGCTGCATAACCAAAGGCAATAAGATATAACAAAGGAGATACTGACCAGGAAGGGATCTGTCTTGTTATTCTTTTTCTTAAAATCAACATTTCCCGCATATATATTGCTGATATACCATGTATCATTTTTTTAACTCCTTTTTGCCTGTTAGTTTTAAAAAAGCGTCTTCAAGGTTTACTCTGCGCAAAGTATAATGTTTCAGACTGCTTGTATTAAAATCCTGGGCATGTTTTCTATCTTTAAAATAAATTGTTTCCATTACCCCGTTTTTAAGACGGTCAATGGCAAAGGCACCAATATTATTCATAAAATTTTCCGGAGTATCCAGAGCCACAATCTGACCCTTATCAAGGAATGCAACCCTGTCAGCTAGAAACTCTGCCTCTTCTATATAATGCGTGGTTAAAAAAATAGTTGTGCCCCGGGACTGAATTTTTTTTATAAGAGCCCATATTCTTCTTCTTATGCCCGGGTCTAATCCTGCTGTAGGCTCATCAAGGAAAAGCACTCCGGGAGAATGCAAAAGTGCCCTTGCTATCATTAATCGTCGTTTCATACCACCGGAAAGGTTTTTAACAGCTGTCTTTTTTTTATCTTCAAGTTCAACATAATTTAAAAGCCAGTCTGTCTGCTCTTTAATCAAAGAAGATTTCATACGAAAAAGCTTGCCATGGATCTTAAGATTATCTACAACAGTCAATTCCTGATCCAGGTTAATACTCTGGGGAACAAGACCATATTGCTGTTTTGCTTCAATAACATGTTTTGCAATATCAAATCCATTTATTCTGCAATGACCATTGACTGATTTACTTGATCTTGTAAGCCCTGTAAGTATTCTTATTGTAGTTGTTTTGCCAGCTCCATTGGGTCCAAGATATGCAAACAATTCCCCTTTATTTACTATAAGATTAATGCCTTTAAGAGCTGCTACATCTTTATAGGATTTTTTCAAATCTTTGATTTCCAGGGCAAAATCATTTAAATTATTATTCATATTGATAAATTATCCTTTTTTATACAGCTTTGCCAATGCGGTTTAACTCCCTCAGGGCATGGACATCTTCTGCCACGTCCTGGAGCGGTTTACGCCTGATTCTATGGGGTAATGCAAGTTCTGCTGCAAGTTCAATATCTGAAAGTTCCACTTCATTTCTGCCATTATAAGCTGCAATGGTTTTTGCAGTTTTCAAGATTATAATATCTCCCCTGTGCCCGTCGACACCCACGTCCAGACAAAAAGAAGCTATTTCAAACAATAAAGGTCTTTCAATATTGACTTTTGGATAAAGTTCTATTGCTTTTTTAATTTTTAAAGATAAATCTTTAGAAGGTGTTTCCCATTGTTTTGAGAACCCAACAGGATCTTCGTCAAAGGCAGCTCTTCGTTCCATAACTGCGACTCTGTCCTCGGAATCATGCACGCCCTGGATATTCACGCAAAGCCCAAATCTATCCAAAAGCTGGGGACGTAATTCTCCTTCCTCGGGATTCATGGTACCAACAAGAGTAAACCTTGCAGGGTGAGAAAAGGAAACACCTTCTCGTTCAATGGTATTTACACCCATTGCTGCTGAATCAAGCAACACATCAACCACATGGTCATCCAGCAAATTAACCTCGTCAACATAAAGAATCCCCCGATGGGCAGCAGCAAGAAGCCCAGGGTCAATCCTTTTTTCACCTTTTTTCAATGCATGCTCAAGATCCATTGTACCAACTACCCTGTCTTCTGTTGCGCCCACAGGCAATTCAATCACCCTGATTCCGGTAAATTTGGTTTTAAGAACTTTTTTAATTTGTTGTGTAGAAATATTTTCATCCTGGCGTGCCGGGCAATCCAAAATAATACAATCTTTACAAATTTTTCCTGTTTCTTTAGGAATTAATTGAAAAGGACAATTTTCTATCCTTTCAATTTCAGGCAATATCTCTGCAAGAGCACGTACAGCAGTTGATTTTGCTGTTCCTTTTTCACCCCTTATGAGCACTCCTGAAAGACTTGGATTTATAATATTTAAAATTAAAGCAAGCTTCATCTCTTCCTGCCCAACAATGGCAGTAAAAGGAAATACAGGTCTTTTTTCCATGGCTAATCTCCTTTAATAAAATATGATTCTCTATTGGCTGTCTTTAATAAGACTTACCAACGAGTCAGTCTGTAAATCATCTATTTTACAATATTGTGCTTCTGCAGCATCTGCTAATTGTTTAGCAAGACCAAACTGCACAATATCTTTGCTTTCAGTATCCACAACAATATATTTAATTCTAGTATCCTGACCCATTTTTCTTGCAAACCCCATTGCTTCCGCAACAGGTTTTTTTGATCCCATGGCAACATTTGATTTTCCATCGGTAATTATAATAATAATAGGACGTGTTGACGGATCTCTGACCAGCATATTTTCAACCATTTGATAAGCTTTATCCAGACCCGCAGATAAAGGGGTCCTGCCTCCCACCGGCATTTGTGCAAGAAATTGAGCAGCAAGTTCGATGGAGGAAGTAGGAGGCAGGTTAATATAAGCTTTGGTCTTTCTAAAAGATATCATGGCAACACGATCCCGTTTCTGGTAGGCATCAAGGAGCAAAGAAAGAATTGCGCCCTTGGATGCAGACATGCGGCCTTTAGCTCCCATGGAACCTGAGGCATCCACTAAAAAAATAAGGAAATTGCCAAGCCTTTTTTCCCGAATTTTTTCCCTGATGTCCTGGGATTTTAAACAAATCATCAATCCTTTTTCTTTTTTTCGTTCCAGCTGAAAAGGTGCGGCTGCCCGAAGGGTTGCATCAAAGGCAATATCATTATTTTTTCTTTGCATGCTTGAGTTAACATATCTTCCCTGTTTCTGGGATACCTTTGTTCGAGAACGTCTGCCAGAACCTCGGCGCATTTTTCTATCCTTTGCCGTGGTAATTTTTTTCACCTTAAATGTGGCACCGATTTCAAAAATTTTTTCAATTATATCTTTATCAGGATCCATTTGAGGTATTATTTTGTCATTATCTCTTTGATCATTATCTCCATCCTGGTCATTTTGATCATGTTCTTTATTCTGATCTTCTTGATCTTCATGATCTTCATGA
>CAZTEM010000029.1:10838-31114 GCA_964612755.1 uncultured Desulfobacterales bacterium
TTCTTGATCTTCATGATCTTCATGATCCTCTTGATTATCCTGGTTATCTTGATTATTCTTATCTTGTTCTGGCAAAGGAGGTGGAGGTGGTGCAGGATCAGATTCCTGTTTTCTGTGAAGCAAAGCAAATTTTGCCACAAAACCTATATCGTCAATTTCAACTTCATCTCTTCCCAAAAAAGCGGCATGAGCCCTTGCTGCCTGTTCAATCACAATATCTGCCCTATGTCCTGCCACATTATTATTTGTACATAGTTCTGCAATAAATTTGCGATGATACGGGCTTAATTTAACATTGGATAAAAGTTTTTTTGCCTTTAGAATTTTTTTTCTGAGTTTTTCTGTTTCCCGGGTCCAAGTTTTGATAAAACCTTCAGGGTCATTATCAAACAATTCCCTTTGTTCCATTAAATCTATTCTTTGTTCAGGATCTTTTTCCGAGCTTACTTCAACGCAGAATCCAAATCTATCCAAAAGCTGGGGGCGCAGGTCACCCTCTTCCGGGTTCATGGTACCTACCAGAATAAATCTTGCTTTCTTACAAAAAGAAAGCCCTTCACGCTCCACACGATTTTCACCGGAGGCAGCTGTATCAAGGATGATATCAACTATATGATCATCCAATAAATTGATCTCATCAACATAAAGGATTCCTTTATCAGCCTCAGATAAAAGCCCTGGTAATAAAATTTTCTTTCCATGCCTCACTGCCTTATTAAAATCCATACCACCAATAACTCTGTCTTCCGTTGCATTAAGTGGCAAAGTCACAACTCTGGTCCCTGGCAGTAAATCAGAAAGCCCGCGTACAATTGTAGATTTCGCAGTGCCCTTTTCGCCTCTGATAAGAACACCTCCTATGCCAGGGTGTATGGCATTTAACACAAGGCATAATTTTAAATCTGCCTGACCTATGATTGCTGAAAAAGGATATATCATCTTTTGTATCTCAATTTAAAATTTCACTTGAAAACCTGTAATCCATGTTCTTGGCGGCGCAGAATATCCATCTGAATACATATAAAATTTATCTGCCAGGTTTTTTACTTCCATAAAAAATGTAACAGGTGCTCTTAAAAAAGGAATCTGTTTTTTATATTCCATGCGCAGGTCCTCAATCACATAGCTGTCAATGGTTTTTGTATTTGATTTATTCATAAAAACTTTAGAAGAATACTTTATTGAAAGCCTCATAACCAAAGGCTGTACAGGTCTATATACCAATGTTGCCATAGCTTTATGCCTGGGTTTGGAAGTTAAAAACAATCCGGTATTATCATCTTTTGCATCAAGATATGTATAACTTGTTTTTAAATTCAAATAATCTGTAAATTTTATGTCCCAGGACATATCAATACCTTTATATATAACTTTCCCAAGATTAACATAGGAACCTGTTGATCCTTCCCTTAAAAAAGTTATACGATCTGTGATTCTGCTGTAAAAAGGTGAAAAGTCAAGATTAATCCCTGGAGATAATTTTAATGATAAAGAAAGGCTCAAATTTTCTGCTTTCTCAGGATTAAGATCAGGGTTGGGTTTCATTGAAGTGCTCTGGTAATAGCGTTGATAAAAAGAAGGCATGTTATGGGTCTTTGACAAATTAAGTCTGAGACTCCAGAAATCATGCTTGATTCCTGTGGTTAATTCCGGGCTTAAAAACCTGCCGAAATTTGAATAATCCTCCAGCCGCAACCCAAGGCTAAGCTGTATTGGAATTAAATTGTCAGAAAGGTCGCTGAGTTTACCCGATAAAACAGATAATGCCCAGATACTGTTTTCCTTTTTGGTTAAAAACCCTGTTGATGCTGCCTCAGCTTTTTCAAACCCTGTTCCAAGCTCAATATTAAAAGGAAAATCCAAAGGTAAGTGTTTTGTTAATTCTTCCCTGAGCTTTTTAATTTTAAGTTCTTTATCAAGGTTTTTGGCAGGGTTAAGATTTTTTTTTATGGCATCTGTATAGCTCAATCTATTCTTAAATCCTGAAAGTTCAGCAGTAAACAGGCTGGAAAAAAGATCATAAGAATAACTTGCTTCTAAAGTGGGATATGCATTAAGTCCCGGAGACCCTCTGTTCTCGGATATTTTACTTGCAAAAAGAGAAAACCTGGTCTTGTTATCCACAAAATAAGCCAAATCCCCTTGAACCATTAGTTTTTTCTTTTTTGAATTTTTCCTGAATCCGTTTGTTTTATCAATCCCCATTGCCCCGGACAAGGACAATTTATCCCGTGAGGTCTGGCAGGAAAAATAAGAATGAAGGGTATGGAAATTTCCTCCATGGACTTGCATAAAACCTGATGAGTCATTCTTTTCCCGGGTGGTAATAATAATGACTCCACCGCTTGCATCACTGCCAAAAGCTGCTCCACCGGAATTTTTATAAATCTTAATGGATTCAACTGCTTCTAAAGATACTGTCTCCCATTTTACTCCCCCGTGATTCGAGGTAGGATCATTGATGATTTTTCCATCTTTTACCACCCTTACCTTATATATACCTCTAATGGAAATATAGCTGTCTCCAGCATGGACTCCGGGGACCATATTAAGAACAGTTTGAATTCTTCCTGCTCCAAGCTTTGCAATATCTTTATCTGTAATAAGAATATAGGATTTAGTCTCTGTAAATCCAAAACCAATATCAGGAGCAACCAGAACAATAGACAAGAGTAATAGAATAGACAGACTAAAGTGTCTCACAGGAATTCTCCATATTCTTAAGATGTTGTAATGCCCTCAGGGCTGATTTTTTCTGATTTGAAAATTTTGATGCCCTTTTAAAACAATTAGCTGCAATTTTTATTTTATTATGATTCCAGGCAGAATAGCCCATCATGAGCAATGCTTTTCCCTTATACTTTTTAAATTTTGATAATTTTTTATAAACAGCCAGGGCAAGCTTATATTGTTTCTGCTCATAAAGGATATCTGCCTTGATTTTCAGCAATATCGGATCGTTTTTAAGTTTCAGCCCTTTATCAATCCATTTTAAAGCATTCTCATTCTGAAAGCCCTGCATATATGCATTGGAAATCCTTTTAATTTTACCATAGATATGATCGGATTTTTTTTTCTTTCCCGGGCTGTTCTCAATTTCTTTGTTCAACCACTTTTGATAAAACTCAGCAGCTTTTAAAGGAACATTGCAGGACAAATAAAGATCTGCCATTAAGCATGTTTCCTGTTGGGATAAAGGCTTTAAAAAACTATAGATTATTAACGACTCAAGACCCTTGTCATAATTATCCTGATTTAAATATATATGGGTCAAAGCTTTCCACCATTTTGGTTCCACAGGATCGGTTTTGGTTAAAAAATTTGCAAATTCAAGCGCTTTTCCCGGCATGTTTAAGGACATATATTGATACAAAAGAATTTCCTGCCATTTTTTCTTTTTTTTGCCTTTAAGGCTTGCAGCCAATTGTTTAATCCATGGCAGAGCCTGTTTATATCTATTAAGGGAAAAAAATATATTGACAAAGGTTTCTTTCCATTCAAGCTTAATTTTATCAGGATGGTTTTTAATAAGCTTATTAAAAATATTTAATGCTTTTTTATAATTTTTATTAAGAAAATAACAAGTTGATGCATAATAAAGAGGATCAGGCTTTTTTTCTTTACTTGTTTCATAGGTCTTGATAAATGCTTTTCCTGCCTTGCCCATTTGTTCCAGATCATACCTGCATTTGGCAAGATTTGCCCAGGCAGGAGAAAAATCAGAATTTTTTCTGACAGTATTTTCATAGGACATGGCTGCTTTTATTATATATTGATCTCCTTTGGCTCGGGTTCCTGACTTATCTGCCATATTCTGGTCAAGCATTAAAAAACAATTCCCCAGGAGAAAATCTATATAATAAGTGTTTTCTGCTTTATTTTCTTTTGAAAATTTCTCAAGCAGGGACACAGCCTGGTTAATTTTATTGTGCTGGATTAAAAAATTCGCTTTATTGGCTAAAAGTCCTACCTTAACCGGGATCTTATCTGCTGCCATAATATACACAGGGACAAAAATAAGAAATACTGATATAAGTATAATTTTTTTAATAATTCCCATCATGACTCCAGCTTAAATTTGATAGTGGTTTCAGCCATTGTTGCAACAGGTATTCCATCCACTGTACCCGGTTTAAATTTCCATCTGGAAACACAATTGATAACACTCTTATCAAATATCTTATGGGGGTGAGACCCTATAATTTCAAGATTTTCCACAAAGCCTTGGGCATTAACAACAAATCTTATTTTTACCCATCCTTCAATACCTCTTCTTGCAGCTCTTAAAGGATATATGGGAGGTATCTTTGCAAGGGGAACAAGGGAAGAATCCAGATCTTTTTCAAAAAACAGCCCGGATTGCCCTTTAAGGTCAAAACTTTCCATGGGCGGCATTTTTAAATCATTTGTTGACAATGGTAATTTATTATTCAATTCAAAGGGCAGTCTTGGTTTTAATTTGACTGGTCTTTGCTTATAAACTTTTACCTTATTTTTAATATGTTTCGGCTTTTGTTTTTCAAGTTTTTTTCTCTTGTGTTCTTTTTTTCTCACATCAGTATCAGGGTGTTTAATGCGCACAACCTGGATTGCCCTGATATTTTCCATGTCATTAAATTTATCCGGCACCTTTTGTATCATTCCCGGCATGATACCGAACAAAAACAGGTTCAACATTGCCGAGCATATAATAGCAGCACCCCATCCTAAAAAATTATAAATTGTTTGAGTTTTAAGCATATATTCCAAATTGAAACTTAATATTTAAATCCTAATTTTTCCCGGGAAGCCTTGCGGCAATGGAAACATTTTTAGCACCTGCAAGTTTGCAGGCATCCATTACCCTTATCACGATACCTGTCAGGCTTTCCTTATCCGCCACAATCACCACACTTCCTTCGGGATTTTCTGCCAAAGCACGTTCTACATTTGCTCTTACTGCTCTTACATCTATTTCCCTTCTATCAAGATGGATTGTATTATTCTTAGTAATTCCAATGAGAATAGTAGTCTTTGTCTTAGCCACAGCAGTCGAAGCAACGGGTCGTGACACATCTACTCCTGTCTCCTTTACAAAACTTGTGGTAACCAGGAAAAAAATCAACAGAATAAACACCATATCTATTAATGGTGCCATATTTAATTCAAGATTCTGTTTGTTTCCTCGTCTTGCTGCTGATATATTGAGCATTAAACATTTCTCCCTAATCTATAAAAATCGTTTCAGATATATCCCTGTGGTTGCAATCCTGCTCTTAATATTTTGGGATCTGCGCCTGAGCCATCCGCTCATATAAAGCCCGGGAATGGAAACCATTAATCCTGTCTGGGTAGTTATCAATGCAACAGAAATACCTCCTGCCATTGCCCTGGCATTACCTGTTCCATAAAGGGTTATTACATCAAAGGTATCCATCATTCCTATGACTGTGCCAAGAAGCCCTAATAAAGGCGCCACAGCCGAGAGCATGGCAATGGCAGAAAGGTATTGATCCATTGACCCTGTGAGACGTAATACGGTTTCATCAAGTATAAAATCATCAAGCTCTTTATCAAAACTTCTGAATTTAAAAAATTCCCTTAATAATAAAGAGTTTGCCCCAGTATATTTTTTATCAGGTAATTGATTTCTGCTTAATAATTTTCCTGCCTCTTTTCTGGATATATTTTTCCCATAAAGTTTCTGCACAAACATGATTCGATTGAAAATTAATACCCACATGAAAAATGAAACCATGAGAATAGGCACCATCACAATACCACCTGCGCGAATATAATTTGCCATATGATAAAAGAAATCAATCATATCTTTTTTTGACCATCTTTTTTTACTTTAAATACCATGTTAACAAATGCCACAGCTTTTTCTTCCATGGTTCCAATCTGGGTCTCAACCCTGCGGCTTAAGAATGTATGCAAAAGCATTATGGGTATGGCAACGCTCAATCCTAACATTGTTGTAACCAAAGCTTCGGAAATACCTCCTGACATCATTCTTGGATCTCCGGCACCAAAATAAGTAATAACATGAAAGGTGTTAATCATGCCTGTTACAGTACCTAACAATCCCAAAAGAGGCGCAATGGCAGCAAGCATACCTAAAGTTGATAAAAATCGTTCGATTCGTGGTATCTCACCAAGGATTGATTCCTGCAATGCATTTTCCATATCTTGACGCGTCTGATCCTTATAAGGAAGGGCTGTGAGCAAGACCTTGGGGATAAGCCTCTTTTTATTTTTTAAAAGAAGATCTCTGCATTCTTTATACTTATTTCTTGCAATAAGACTCCTGATTTTTACCATTAAAGGCTCAACCCGGATCTGGTGTGTGGAAAAAAACCAGACTCGCTCACATAGTATTAAAAATGCAAGGAATAAAATAAAAAGAATAGGCCATACAATGGGACCACCCTTGGGGATTTGATCCTTTAGATTAAGTTTATGGGTCAATTGACGTAATGCACCGCCTTTGGAAATATCTAAAGGCACATCAGGTCTTTGCCCTTCCAGATATTCAGCCATTTGAGCTGCCATGCCGGGAAAGGGAAGTTTTGACAAAGCAAAAAACCTCTGGGAATGATCAGAATAAAGCAAAAATCCAATCTCACCTTTTGAATTTGCCCCTTTGCCCATTTTATAAATTGAAGTAAAATTACCAAGGCTTAAAACCTCTGCTTTTTCTTGTTTACCATGGCGATCAACAATATCAGTCAATGTAATCTTTACTTCCCCTGAATACTTTATTTCATCAAAAAAAGTATCTACCATTTTTTTCACATCATCCATGGAAGGAAATTTTTCCTGATTAATCATGGGAATTAAAAAGCCCTGCCTGTCCTTAACAATTGCACTCTGGGGACTTTCAATAATCAAATTTTTAAGTTCTTTTGCATTAATTCTTATAAACCCTGATAACTCTTGTGTAACACCATGGGTTTGAGCAAGCTCGTCTCTGAGTTTGGTCTGAACAATTAATAATTCTTTAATATCGTTCTCAATTTTTAAATTATTATTTTTCAACTTATTATTTTTATTTTCCAGATCAGCTATTGCCTGAATTAATGCTTTTTTATCCTGTTTAATTTTAAGGATTTTTTCCTTTTCCTGATTTTTTGCCTGTAATAATTCATTGGCAGCTTTTTGCTCTAAAATTTTAAGCTGCTGATTTCGGGACAAATGATCAAGCCTCATATCCTGTGCCAGGGCAATATATGTGCCCATGGAAAATACTATTGTTAATATTGTTATAATTATTTTCAAATCCGTCTCCCTATTGTTTTGCAATTTTTCCCAAAGGCAAAGAAATCAATTCAACAGATCTTTGTTTTGATGCCATTTCCACGCCTGATGTTATTGCCGGAATATATTGTTCATCAAGGCTTACCCATTTATTTTCCTGGACATTGAATACTGCAGCTTTACTCTTATCAAACAACAAAAAAAACATGGATATTCTGCCAAGCCTGAAAACATTACCCAATATTTGATTTCCATCAAGGCTTACCTTTTCCTGATAGACTTCAATTGTATTTCCATATTCTGCTTCAATTAATAAAGCTTCCATGACCTTTCTGAATTTCTCAGCAATGGTGACATCTATGTCTTCCATAAGTTTTTTTAATTTATTTAAACGGTTTTTACGCTCTGTTTGTAAAAAAGGAATATCATTCTCGATCAAGGTTTGAAGATGTTCCTGCACAGACATGAGAAAGGGGAGCATTTCTTTTTGGATACGCAGATTTTCTTTTTTTTCTTCCCTAAGAGATTTATTTAAAACTCTGTGCTTTTTTTCTTCTTTAATAAGAATTTTATTGGTCTTATTAAGAGCTTCATTCTCATATCTAAGTTTATCATAACGCATGGTAAGATCTGATTTTAAATCCTGCCATTGCTCTGTTTTCTTCTGGGTGTTCTGTCTTGTATCAATGGATTGTGCAACGTCATGCTTAACTTTTTTTATGGTTCCGGCATAAACTTTAATATTCAAAACCATAAAACCTGCTGTAACCATTAACAGGGCTATCAGCCATATTCTGTTTTTTATCACATCCGGGTTGATTTTAATTTTTTTCATTCTGTAATTCCTTCTATTTCTCCTTCGATTTCAAGGTATTCTTCTTTTAAAAGTTCTTCTGTTTCCTTATCTGCCTTCCACATACCCCGGGAAATTGCTTCCAATAATTTATCCAGGATATTCTGGCGGGCATAAGGATTAACCTCTTCCATCCATTCTTTCATTTTTTTATCCAAGACATATGATTGTGCAATGCGGTCATACATCCAGTCTTCAACAACTTCGGCTGTGGCATCCCAGCCTAAGACAACATCCATCATATGGGAAATATCTCCTGCCCCTTTATATCCGTGGCGCATCATGCCTTTGAGCCATTTAGGGTTTATCAGCCTTGACCTTAAAACATGTTTTGCTTCTTCATTTGTAGTGCGTATTTTTACCCGCTCAGGATCTGAACTATCACCCATAAAAGAAACAGGTAATTTCCCTGTAACGGTTTTACCTGCAACTATGAGCCCTCCATAATAATTATAATAATCTGTACAGGACATCATGTCATATTCTCTGGAATCTTCATTTTTAACAGTCACATCCATTCTTGATAAAATTTTTCTAAACACTAAAGGCTTTTGATTGCCATAGCTCCCTTCACCATAGGCATGGCTTGAATATCTGATATAATTATTGCCAAGGTCTTCACTGGTTTTCCAGTTTTTGGATTCCACAAGCTCGGATACTCCTGCGCCATAGGTTCCCGGAGGGCAGCCAAAGACTCTAAAAGTTGCTTCCCTGAAAGCCTGATCCTTATCAAGCCCCTGGTCTTTATAAATTTTCATATCATCAATTACATGCCTTCGAATCATATTTGATTTCAAGGGCTCATCCAAAGCTGCAACCATTTTTACGGCTTCATCAATTCTTTTTACCAATAGAGGGAAAGAATCTCTGAAAAACCCTGAAATACGCGGCATAACATCTATTCTTGGCCGTCCCAGCTCCTTTAAAGGTATGATCTCAAGACCCATAACCATATTATTGGTTTTATGCCATACAGGTCTTACACCCAAAAGATAAAAAATTTCAGCAATATCATCGCCCTTAGAACGCATTGTTGCAGTCCCGTAAACAATTATGCCAATAGTTTTTGGATATTCCCCGGTTTCCTTATAAAATCGTTCAAGCAAAGCATCACCCAGCCGTTTACCAACTTCCCATGCTCCGGGACTTGGAATTTTCCCGGGATCAACAGAGAAAAAATTACGTCCCGTGGGCAAAATATCAGCATCTCCCCTGGTAGGCGCACCTGAAGGCCCTGGCAGAACAAATCCTCCGTCAAGGGCAGTCAGAATCGAATCCATTTCCCGGGTGACAAGCTCAATATTTGGAATAAGTGTTTGAGCAATATAAGAAAGAGCGGATTCAAGCTCCTTTGTATTAACTTCAAGGAGTTCATAAATAATTTTAAGTATGTCTTTTCTTAAAAAACGATTATTGGTCTGCCTGCATCCCAATAATATTGTAACAAGCTCTAAGGCAAGCTCATGGGCATGGACAATCAATTGCCCACCTGTATAATTTTTTTCTGAATCTATTATTTTACCTTTGTTCTCAAGCAGGTGATCATAATCAAACCCCATGGCTTTTATAATGGATTCACGCAAAGACGGAATTTTACCGTTTTGCACCCTTGTAAGCTGTACTAAAAATTCAATAAGTTTTTCTTTTTCAGGAACCTTACCCAGGATATGAAGCCCGTCATTGATCATGGTATCTCCAAGGTCACTCAGATAGGAATGAAGAGTCTCAAGAAAGGTATCAAAATCCTTTAAAGCCTGTTTTTCACTTATTCCAAGATCTTTATCAAGGTCAGCCTCTTTAACTGCCTCTAATATCATGGGTTTGAGCACAACAAGTTTTCCAGGATCTTCTTTTTGTGCATCATTATATTCTTTAATATAATTTTCTACCTTTGCAAGGTCTTCATAAAGGTCTGCATTGGTAAATGCCGGTGTAAGATGATCAATTATGCATGCATAACTGCGCCTTTTTGCCTGGGTACCTTCACCCGGATCATTGATAATATATGGATAAATATTGGGCAGATCCATAATGGAAAGATCAGGATAACATTGTTTTGATAATCCCAGAGCCTTGCCCGGAAGCCATTCTAAAGACCCGTGCTTGCCAACATGGATTATGGCATCTGCTTTAAAAACATCTTTTATATATCTGTACTGGGCAAGATAATGATGGGTACAGGACAAATACATATCATGGTAAATCTTTTCAATATTTTCAAAATATCCCCGGGGAGGTTGAATCGTAATAAATAAATTGCCGTTTTTTGTTCCGGGAAACATCAGTTCATCATTATATACAAACAGGTCTCCGGGCATTTGCCCCCAATCTTCTATTTGTTTTTGCCTGATATTATCAGGCAGAGTCTCATGCCAGGGCATAAAATCAGATCTTTTTGCTCTGGCTTTGGTTTTTTCATACATTTGTTCCGGCAATAACCATCTCTGGTCACAGGTCATTCCAGATACTATTTCTGAACAAAGATCATCAGAACTCTCATAGGGCTTGTCAACCAGATATCCATTATCGTTTAATCTATCAATAATTTCCTTGACACTTGCAAAGCTGTCTAAACCTGCAGCACATCCGATACGATCATTTCGCGGTGGATAATGATGGAAAATAATAGCTATTTTCTTTTCCTGATTTTCCTTTCTTGCAAGTTTTGCCCAGTTCAGAGCCATATTTATCAATTTTTCAACCCTGTCTTTAATGGGCATATATCTTGCGATTAATGCTCCTGTTAAAGGATCAATCTCATTTTGTTCCCTTGAGGCAACAGGAACTGCAATTAATGCCCCGTCAAACTCAGGCTGGGCAGCACAATAGGAAACCTCCATTGTAGTCATGCCCTGAACGCTTTCATCCCAGCTTTCAAAGGGCTGCATGGTGGTCATTGCCTGGATAACAGGAACCTTTAAATCAGGATATATTCTCTTATAATCTTTGGATGCAAGGTTTAAAGAAAACATCATGGGATTAATCAATACATCAATCAAAGGTTTGCCTGATTTCATAAAAAAATTATCAGCAATAAAGTCTGCACCGTTATTACCAATAAGTTTATCCTTATATCGTAAATGAAAAACAGGGACGATATTTGCCCCAAGCTTTTCAGCACATCTTATTAAGGCATCAATAAATTTAAGATTATTATTTACCCAATAGCTTTGGTTAAACCATAAACCAATTGTGATCCTGCCCCTTTTGACTTTTTTTTCAAAATACTGATTACAATCAGGAAGGTTTTTAAAATCAGGATGATAAATCCCTTCATGGGGTAAAGGGGCAGGAGGTTCTGTATCAGAATCCTTAACATCACAATTATCAGAGTTAAACAATTGTTCCTTAATAAAATAAAAAAAGTTCTTAAAATTAACAGGTCCTCCATGTTTTAAATAAGCATTGATTCTATCCCATACAGGTGTACCAAATTTTGTGGAATATTTTCCTGCAAGCTCTATTGCATCCTCGTCTCCGCCTGTGGGCTGGATATGAAGCCATGGAGTGTTTTTATTATTTTTTTCTAAATCTTCAATTGCCTTAATCAAAGAATCAAATCCTGGACATGAATCTTTCCCGCCGTGGAGGGAAATAATTATTATGTCTGAATTAATTGCATATTTAACAAAGGATTTGATCCTGTTTTCATCAAAAAGCTGGGTTTGGGTTTTTGCATAGACCTTTACCTTATTATTATTTTCCATAAAAAGCTCAATACCCTGAGTCAAAGAAGGTATTTCCATGGAAGTTGCTGTATAATAACTAAGTTTAAAAGAATCCATATTCATCTATCCTTAAGCTGATTTGTAAAAACTCCGGTAAATTGTACAAATAAGTTCATCTCCATCTTTGCCGTTATAATAAAGCCTGCTCGGGCAATCACCCGGACATTGAGTGTTTAAATCACAATTGTTACATTTTTCTTTTGTTCTTCTGTTTAAAATATAATCTTCAAGTTTTGATGATAAATTAAGAGACAAAACACTATCTGGTTTTACAGGATCAAGGGCTCCTAAAAAAAATTTCGGGTCAAAGGCTGTTTGACTGCATGGATACAGCATCCCTTGGGGAGTTACAGCAAGGCTGTTTCCCATTGCACCATTACAAAAAAATCTTGTCCCATGTTTTTGTTTTATTTTATTTAATTTTCCAAGCTCCCGTATTACCAGAGGAATGTTTCTTGAGGCATTGACCATTTTTAAAGCCTGGACCATGTTTTTAATACCTGATTTTATTTGATCCGGATCTGCCTTTAAAACAGAATTTTCCAGAGCTTTCCCTTTTAAGACCAGACAATCAAGCCCTAGACCCCTTGCCATGGTAAAATTCCCAAGCATGAGTACAAGACGATGAAGTTTATCAGCATTTTCTTTTGTTACAACTGTGGTTATATTAAAAGGAATTTTTCTTTGCTCTAAAAGGTGAAGACCTTTAAAAGTATCATTGGCTTTCCCCCGCTGAGATTCCTGCAAAGGAGGCTCTCCATCAAGGCTTATTCCAAGTTTTAATTTAAATTTTTCAATTATATTGATTGCCTTATCATTAATTAATGTTGCATTGGTCTGGATTCCAATACTGGCATTGGGATATTTTTCTCTTATTTTAAAACTTGCATATTCAACAAGACCAGGCACTAAAAAAGGTTCTCCCCCTGTGAGCTGGACATGTAAAGACTTTTGATCAGAGTCCAAAAGCAAAATTGCCCGGTCAATAAAAACTTTTGGCATATCCATACCAGATTCTTTTTTTGCTTTATTATTACCAAGGTAGCAATAGGAACAAGAAAGGTTGCATTTGTTTGTAAGCATGAGTATCAGATAAGAAGGGCAGGAGAACATGATCAGATTTTCTCCTTTTTTTCCATCATATTTACAAGATCAGATTCTGTTTTGGAAAAAACAATATTTAAATCATTATCAAGATTAAAAACATTTCTTTGCCCCTGGCTTGTCATGGAAAAAACTTTTTTATTTAATTTTAAAGCTTTGGTTAAAATTTCAATATTAGCTTTATTTATTGCATTTTCCTCAAACCCGGAATCTATGACAAAATCACATTGTTCCATGAGTTTTAAAATTTCATCAAGCTTATCTTTAGATATCTCATCAAGGTTATCGCGGACAAAACATTGTGCTCCCAGGGCATCAGCCACAAAATAATCAATATCATTTTTTAAAAGCACACCAGTTGAAATCATATAGCCTTTTTTAGAAAGAAGCCTGTAAAGAACTGATGCACTTCCCATGCCTCCTAGTACAAATGCCCTGCCCCTGTCTGGTTTGGTTCTTATTTCTATATTGCCAAGTACCCTGTTAAAACAAGCATTGGAAAAATCATACAAACCCGACACTGTATCATTGTGCAATATATCTTCAGGATGACCAAACCCAAGGATTTTATCATTCTTAATCAATACCACACGATCTGATACCTTAGCTGCAACCTCTAAGTCATGGAGAGAAGCCACAACACAAATACCCTTTTCCCGACAAAGGTCATGGAGGATGGACATGACTTCCATGCGATGCTTTAAATCAAGATGCATTGTAGGTTCATCAAGGAGAATGATTAGAGGCTCCTGGGCAAGTGCCCTTGCGATGAGAACCTTTTGACGTTCTCCATCACTTAATGTTGAAATATCTCTGAACATAAGATTTCCTGCATGGACAAGATCAAGGGATTGATTCACTATTTTATCATCTTTAATATTTAAATTTCCTGCCCAGTTTGTGTGGGGATACCTTCCCATGGCAACAAAATCATAAACAGAAAACAGGGGCGGTGCCACCTTTTGAGTCAATACAATTGACATGATTTTTGCAAGATCACAGGATTTAATAGCATTAATATTTATACCATTTAAAAAAACTTTGCCCTGTATGGCATCAAGATGTTTTGAAAGAGTCCTCAATAAAGTTGTTTTCCCTGCTCCATTGGGACCAAGAAGTGAAATAAATTCCCCTTTAAAAAATTCAAGATTAATATTCTTGACAATGGATTTTTCCCCATAGCCAACACATAAGTTTTCAGTTGAAAGGATAGGATTTTTTTCCATTATAATACCACCTTTCGTCTCATTAACAGACTTATTACAATGGGAGCTCCGAAAAATGCTGTGATGGCTGATATGGGGAGTTCCACAGGAGAAAACACCATGCGTGCTGCAAAGTCGCATAGACTTGTCACAACAGCTCCAATAATAATGCACCCGGGGACAAGTATCTTATTATCTGACGTGCCAAAGGCAAGGCGTACCATATGGGGGACAGCAAGTCCCACAAAGGCTACAGGTCCTGCAACAGCAGTTATCATTCCTGCAAGAGCACAAGAAGAAAACAAAATTAAAAATCTGAACAATTTAATATTCACACCCATGGAAGAAGCATATTCTTCACCCAGGAGAAAAGCATTCAAAGGTTTGGCAAGGGCATAGATCAAAAGGCATATCAACCCTCCTCCCAGAACCATAATTTCAATTTCACTCCATCGAAATCCTGAAAAACTGCCCAGTTGCCAGAGAACAAATCCTTTGATCTTTTCCTGTTCTGCAAATGCCACAAGTACACTTGTTACGGCATGGCAAAGATAACCCATCATTAAGCCCACAATAAGAAGAGTTACAGGACTTTTAACTTTAGTTGCAATGGACATTACAATTATCATGGTTCCATAGGCCCCGGCAAAGGCAGCTAATGTCGCCATAAAAGGATTTAAAACTGTAAACCCAAGTGTTAAAGAGGTTAACATGACAAACGAAACCATGAGGGTTGCTCCTGATGAAATACCAAGTATAAACGGACCAACAATGGGGTTTCTGAAAAACACCTGAAGCAATAATCCTGCAACAGCAAGATATCCTCCTCCCAGGGCAGCTGCTATTGCTCTGGGAAGGCGAATCTTCCAGATTATAAATCCATTCACACTTAAAGTATCATGGTTTCCAATAATACAAAGCACCTCTCTAAACGGTATGTTTATTGACCCTTTCATGACATTGGCTGCCATAATTAATAAAAGGGTAATACCAAAGAACAGATACAGGGTTCTTCTTCTGGTCCCTGTTTGTTTACGCATGTTTGCAAGATCAATACTCTGCATAATATTTGTTGTCATCTCAAATTTACCTTTAAAAATTTAGTTTTTATCAGGATCCTTGTCTGGCAATTGTCTGAAATATTTAAGTTTATGATTAAGATAGCATTCAGGATGTAAGATGGATGCAATATCTGTCAATATCTCATCCAGTTTATCTCCTGACTGGGAATAAAGAGGCAAAGGGGAATAGACCCTTCCGTCTTTTAAAGGCTTAACCCTGGCAAGCAGAGGATTTGCCCTGGCAAGAGCTTCTTTGGAGGTGGCACCGCTGTCAGGGGTTCTATAAGTAAAAAATATATCAGCATCCTTACCAGAATATAAAAAACGCTCCAGGGAAATCTCAATGCAGGACTTGCCAAACACATCCTTAAATTGATAATCACTCAATGCAAGTTCAACAAGCTCTCCTACCCAGGCATTACCCGGTTCCACCAAAACTCTTTTTTCATAAATATCTCCCCACATAACCTTGGGTTGATATTTTGAGTTTTTTGTGGTTTCCCTTATGTTTTCTAAGGAGTTTGATACTCTTTCAAAATATTGTTTTGCCTGTTTTTCCTTTTTAAAAAAGGGAGCTATAAACCTTACAAATTTCATCCTTGCATTAAGACACATGGCAACAGGAGTTGTTGTTATAACACAAGGCACACCCATTTCATCCAGCATTGGGATAATGGACATATCCCAGGTAAGAACAAGTTCTGGCTCAGCCTTTCTTAATTGTTCAAAATCAATGGCATTATAACTGCCAAGATAAAGGATTTTCCCTTTTTCCATGCCTTGTTTTACTTCGGGGATATACCAATCCTCTTTTTTTGTTACCACACCTGTCAATACATCTTCTATAACTCCCAAAGCTTTTAAAATGGAAATATCAAAAGAACTATAGGCAACAGCTCTTTTTACAGGAATTTTTACAACCTGTGAGGGTTCATACCCGTCAGGAACTTTTTTCCCCCGGGGCACAAGAATCAAAGTACGTCCTGCTCCATCCCGCACATCAACATATCCGTCACCAAGCAGATTAACGGAAAAACTGCCAATGCTCATAAAGCTCATGTCCTTAACATTGATTTTTTCTTTTGGCTTATTATTATCAGAACATCCTGAAAAACATGCAAAAACAAAACCGATTACAAGTAATGCAAAAACATATTTAAATCTTTTAAAATTAAATCTCATATTATTTCCTCTAGTTTTTCCCATGCATATATTAAAAGACCAAAAGTAAATAAAATCATGCCAGTAAAATAAAATCCCTTTCCTGCATCATGTTTAATAATTAATATTATGAATTTTCGCATACCCATTCCTCCGGAACCTGTATGGGGTGAAAAATCCTTAAGATGTATGCTTAAATTATTAAATAAAACAGGTTTATTAAAACTGAGTACAGAAAAGCTTTGTTTATTATCTTTGGTTTTTAACAAAAGTTCTGCCCTGACATCCATGGCACGTTGTTTCATATTAACAAGACGGTCACCCTTGTAATAGTCAATTTCAAGTTTCTTAAGTTTGATGCTTGTGCCTGCAACCTGTATGGTTTTAGAGGGCAATAATACCTTGCCAAGATATGTTGTTGAAAAAAGATATGACACAAGGTAGCCAAGAAACATTATTAACATGCTGTAATGCATGATATGAGGACCAAACCGCATGATAAACCTGGATAAATGTTTAAAATTTCGACGTTTTTTCCAAAGTTTAATCACCCTGTCTGTAGTGCATGCAAAAGCATTTATACTTAACAAAAAAAGCAGACCAACAAGAATAAAAAGCCATATAGTCTCTAAAAGCGACTCTTTTCCCCATGTTCCTGCCCATTTTATAAACCCCATATCATTAATCGGTTCAAACAGGTGACCAAAATATTTAAGCATGAAATAACCATGGATAAGATCAATAACCATGAACAAAAAAATACCCATGGTAAAATAAATATTTCCTGCAAGATTCCATATTTTTTTCAAAATATTCATATAAACCCTCCAGGCAGTTTAAATTGTCCCAATTCTGTCACACAATTAAAAAAGAAAACAAAAAAACCACTGCCTAAAAAACACCATGCCCGAACTTTTATGTTGGAAAACGTGAAAAGGTGCAGATGAAGTAAAAGAGAATATAAAAGCCATGTTGCCATTGTTGTTGCCATCAAAGGATCATCCCAGATCACAGGCGATCCCCATCCAAGCCATGACCAGGCAGCACCTGCAAACACAGATAATGTCCAGAAAATAAAACCCCAGGAAACTATCTTTCCCATTGTCTTTATTGCCTCTATATCTTCTTTTTCTTTTGAAAATATAACCTGAGCTGCTACACATCCGCCAAGTAAAAACATTGATTTGCCAATGACCCCAAGAAGAAAAAACCCATGGGCAAAACAAGTTTTAAATTGTAAAAAAGGCAGATAAAAATCATTGGGAAAAAGGCAGGCTGACCAGGCAAGCACATTGACAAGAAAAAATCCCGGCAAAATATTAGAACGAAACACATGGTAATAGATCCCGATTATTCCCACAATAAAAGGGAGAAAAAATGCCCCCTGATATAAAGGAAGCATGGGAAAACAAATCCAGTAGCGCAACCCTAAGGATATGAAATTACATAAAAGTCCTGCAAAAAATATATATTTTACCGGGAAATTCTTTATCAATAATGCTCCTGCAAGGCTGACAAGATAAAGCACAGCCCCTGCCAGAAAAAAATATTGAATCATTATTTGTATATTCATACAGCTTTAAATCCTGTTTATTAAAAATTTATACCCATGCCGCAAAGGAACCTGATTCCATCGTCAGGGTATCCATAGTGCACATTATAATGCCTGTTAAAAACATTGATCCCATTAATGAAAAACTCACCAGGACAATTAAATAATATTAAAGGTTTGATTAATTTGATATCTGTTGTGAAATACCTGGTGATCTTTTCTTTGTCAGTGTTTGCCGTATCTGTAAACTGCCTTGAATATGCCCTTGTTATGGTTTCAAAACGTAAACCCGAGCCCAGTTTTGTCTTGGAAGTAATTTTAAATGTATGAGTTGGAGCATAACTTAATTCTTTGTGATTTTCCTTGTTTTCACTGTGCTGCCATATATAATTAAAATCAAAGGATAAAGCCTTTGAGACCTTAAGTTTTAAACTTGTTTCCACGCCCTGTTTAATTGCGTTATCTATATTTGCAGGACGACTTATCAGATCATTGCCACGAAAATATCTTATTAGATTTCGTGTTTTTGTTCTGAACAAAGCCAGATCAATTTGACTTTTATTTAAAAAAATATGGGTAAAACACAAATTTAAGCTGAGTATTTTTTCTTTATCAAGATCAGGATTACCCCGCACCTGATCCATGGAACCATGGCTTGGCTGATACAATTGGCTGAATGACGGAAGGTTTTCAGAATATCCCATATTAAATTTAACAATATCCTGGTCAGAAATAGAATAACTTACCCCTGTATTGCCTGCCGGAGAAAAATCAAAATCACTTACATAATCACCACGAATCCCTAAAACAAATGCAATGGGGTTATATTTAAAATTTGCAACCGAGTTCATGGAAAAAACACTTCTGTCATGTCTGCCGGTTAATGTATGGTCAAGGCTGGTGTTCTCAAAGGAACCCCCGGCTCTATAATCTTTTGTTTCATCATCACTTGACCATAAAAAATTTGTAACACCACCAAAGGTATATACATTCATCTTTGCCCTGGCACTGGTTTGGGATTTGTCTTTTAATCTTGTAATATTGGTATAAACCTGGGTGTTATAATCTATTTCATCCTTTATTACTCCAATGTATTTGCAGGAAAGGCTTGCCCTTTCATATTTCTGGGATGCATCAGGTGTCGGGTTATACAAGGGTCCTGTCACACCATGGTCTGATATATAATATTTCCCGTTAATCTCAATACCTGACATCCGGCTGTCACCCTTATTCCATAAAAAATTGATATACCCCTTGTCTTGATGGCTGTTTGCCCGTTTACCCTTTTTATGACCATAACCAATGGCTAATAATGTGCGATTTTCATCTTTTTTAGTTTTTAAAGTGGCGCTTATTTTTACAAGTCCATAGGACCCTGCTGCAACACGAATAAAACCTTTATTTATAGGTTTCCCGTGCATGCTGCCATTATTATCATAACCAATATCAGCCTTGGTATGTTTAAGCTCAATATATATGGCACCGGCACTGGCGCCGGGTCCAAGCCAGCTAGGAACAGGAGGTTTGAAAACTATTATTTTTTTTACAATATCAATGGGTATGCTTCCAAGGTCAATACCACCATATTGACTTGTGGTCATTGGTCTGCCATCAATCAAAACCAGTACAGAGCCTGAACCACCTCCCCCTCTTATGGAAATCCGTGCACCTAATCCTGTTGACCCCGGTTTAATATCTATTCCCGGCATGGTATCTATAGCTTCGTATACATGGAGGAAATTGCTTTGTTTTATTTCGGAAGAATCCATTATAATTGTAAGATTTGGACTTTTCCTGATGTAATCATCAACCCTTTTACTCACCACTACCATGGATTCTAAAATTTCTCCCTGGTCGTTATTTAAACCCTGACCAATACAAAAGGAAATATTTGTAAAAAACACCAATGTGGAAATAATAAAAATATTTTTTATATTCAAACTTAAAAATCTCAAAGTTTATTCCTTTTTAATTCAGGAATTATTTTGCCCAAAAACAAAAATCCCCGAATCGTAAATAATTTACAATCCGGGGATGTCCCTTTTTTATCCAATGGATTTTAAACGGGAATACCGGCATTGCCGTACACAGTTTCCCTCTGTATTTATCAGGCAGGTCTTCTGACTTGCGGATCATCCTCCTGCTGCGCCTTCCCATTATATTATTAACAGTGGCATGTATTGCAGCATTTGTCCCCGATTACAGCGGCGGGCCCGTTTCCGAATTACACGGAATTCCCTTTTAAGCCGATGGCACCAGATAAATTATGGTTAATCTATGAAACAAAAAACAAAAAGTCAAGCATATTATCCAGATTGCAAACCTTTGCCAATTATCCCATATTTTATAAACTATTCCATCTGAGACCTCCCG
>CAZTEM010000030.1:0-30290 GCA_964612755.1 uncultured Desulfobacterales bacterium
ATGAGCAACATATGTTAAATGTGGGAATGTTATTTGGGGGAAGTGTTGATGGATATATGCTCAGAAAGTATTGAACTTAATGGAAAAATTATTAAAAATCGATTGTTTTTAGCTCCTCTAGCAGGTCTTGGGCATATTGCATTCAGAGAGCTTGTTTCGGAGTTTGGTGGTACAGGGCTCATGTTTACAGGGATGTGCAATGCTAAGGCTGTTCCCCATGAGAATCCTGAAGTTTCCCATGTTTTTAAGTTCAGGCAGGAGGAGCTATCCTTGCTTGTATGTCAGATATTTGGTTCAAATCCTTTAGAAATGGCAAGAGCTGCAAAACGAATTGAACAGGAGGGGTTTTTCGGGGTTGATCTTAATTTTGGATGTTCAGTATCTGCAATTTGTAAAAAAGGTTGCGGTGCTGCTTTGTTAAAAAATCTTGATTTAGCAGCAAAGATTGTGGAACAAGTGAAGAATTCCGTATCAATTCCTGTTTTTGTAAAATTCAGGATAGGGTGGGATAAAGATATTTCCAAGGTCAACGCAATGGCAAAAATGTTTGAAAATGCAGGGGCAGATCTTTTGGTTTTTCATCCTCGTATATCACCTGATAGGAGGACTCGACCACCGAAATTAGAATATATTAAGATTGTAAAAAATGCTGTAAAGATTCCCGTGTTTGGTAATGGAAATATTTTTAGCTATGCAGATATGGAGAAAATGGTCAATGAAACTTTATGCGATGGGGTTTCTCTTGGTCGCCTTGCACTTGCTAAACCCTGGATATTTGCAGAATTTACAAAGGAACTTGGAGGTTACAATAATATATATCATCACACTGCAATCAGAATGGCAGGTTTGCTATTAAAATATTATGGAGATTATATCGGAACTAAGTTTTTTAAAAAATGGGCACCTTATTTTGCAGCAAATTTTAAATTCAGCCATGCAATCAATAAAAGACTATTATATAATACTACTATGGATGAAGTTAAACTATGTATTGACGAGATTTTTCAAAATTCCCCTGAAATTGCAAAAACGCCAAACAGGAATCTTTTTTTATAAAAAGTCAGAAAACTATGTTTTAACTATGTTTTAACATTGACTTTTTCATAGCAAATAGATACTCAATGACTAATACATAAAAAATTCCTGCTGTGGTAGACAGGCGGGGTAACAAATAATTATGTTGAGGTAGTAGCTATGGATGAAAGAAAATACAATGTTATTTTTAAAGGTGAAATTCATGAACAAGCTACGTTGAGCTTAGTTCAGGAAAGGTTATCTGCATTATTTAAAGCAGATATAGAAAAAATAAAAATAATGTTTTCAAAAAAAAGAACAATAGTTAAAAAAAATGTATCCTATGAGGTCTGTCAGAAAGTAGAGCAGGGTTTTTTAAATGCTGGTGCATATATCCATATTGAAGAAGTTATCCCACCAATTAGTGCACCTGCGCCTGATGTTACAATGCCTGTTGACTCGGCTGACCAGGCAGCATACCCGCCACCGCAAGAACCCGGGACTGAATATCGCGCTGACCCTGATGCTTCTAACGATCCTAATTATGCCATGGAACAAGAAACTGTATATCCGCCTGAAAATGGTTATGTGACAGGACCTCCACCCGGATATGAGTCTGAGAATGTTGCTCCTGTCGAGGGATATGACCAGGAACCAATAATTGATAATAATGTATCTGAAGCTGGGTATGACCAAGAACCTATACCTGAGGACATTGCACCTGCTGCTGAATACGAGCAGGAACCTGTGTTTGATAATGCTCTGCCTGCTGGTGAATATGAGCAAAAGTTACCCCCGCCTGATACTCCCTCTTTGCAACCATTGGAAATGGAAGAGAAAACAGGGACAGAGGAAGTTGTGCCTGAACCAGATGAAATGGTTGATGAACCTTCTTTTGGATATGCACCTTTACCAGAGTATGAAGGAGAACTTCAATCTGAGTCTGAGGTAAGAGCAGAATCTAATATTGATTCAAACTCAGATACTGAGACCGAAATCGAGCAGGAGCCTGATTTGGATACTCCTCCTGATTCAGAATCAGAACCTGATTTGGAAATTGTGGAGGATGAATCACAATTTGAGATTGTAGGTGGCGAACCTGATTTAACGTCTGAGTTTGAGTCTGGTTTAGATCCCGATCTTGATTCTGATCCTGACTTTGAATTTGGTAATATTGATTCTGATGATGGTTTTATAGTAGACGGTCTTGAAGAAAATGTGTATGCAGCTCCCCAGGCTGACCTGGAGCAAGATGAATTTATTGACGATGATAATTTTGTTTATCCTCAAAAACTTCCCTATAAAAATGGCATAAACTGGTTACTTGGAGGCTTTGCTCTTGTTAAACACAGTCCTTCTAAATGGATTGGCTCGGTTTTTATCTTTTGGCTTATTTCAGCTGTGGTAGGTATTATACCTTTTATTGGAGGTATTATTACAAATATACTCAACCCTGTTTTTCTTGCTGGATTTATGATTGGAGCAAGGGAGCAGGATCAGGGCAATGGTATTAGAATAGGACATGTTTTTGCAGGATTTTCAAATAATTTTGGTCAATTGGTTTTGTTTGGTCTTCTTTATTTTGTCACAATTTTATTAATTTTTGGTTTTATTGGGGTTGTTTTTGTATTGATTTTTGTTGCTGGGGGGTTAGGACATATTAATATTACCGACCTTTCTGCTATTGCAGGGCTTTTAGGTTCATCTCCAATGATTCCTTTATTGATTATTCTTGTTGCAATGTTTTTTGCTATTCCAATAATGATGGCTTATTATTTTGGACCTGCTTTAATTGCAATAAATCGAATATCAATTTTCGATGCAATAAAAATGAGTTTTAAAGCCTGTCTGAGCAATATGATTCCTTTTTTATTATATGGGCTTGCAGCCCTGGGGGTCTTTATTGTTTTTGCCTTGGTTCTTGGTGGTATCATAGGATTATTTGGTTTTCTTTTGAAAACCCTAGGTTATATAATAGGGATTGTTATCGCGGTTTTGATGGCTGTGTTAATTATGCCGATATTTTTAGCATCAACTTATGCTGCTTATAAAGATATATTTTATTCAAATTAAAAATATATCTTTATGCATAAACTTGATACTGCATTAGACTATGAGACCCCTGAAGGAATTGTTTTAAAGCTTAGGGTAGCAGGACCTATAGTCCGTGCCTATGCATGGCTCATTGATTTTTGCATACGTGCAGGCGTTATGATTGTCATATCTTCAATACTTGCTTATTTTGGCAAAGCAGGTGTTGGCATGATTTTAGTATTAAGTTTTTTAGTGGAATGGTTTTACCCTGTAATTTTTGAACTATATTCAGGTGCAACACCCGGGAAAAAAATCGTGGGGATTTGTGTAGTCCATGATAACGGTACTCCTGTTTACTTTACATCTTCTATGCTCAGAAATCTTTTAAGGGTGGCAGATTTTTTTCCTGTTTTTTATTGTACAGGTCTAATATCAATGTTATTGAACTCTGAGTTTAAAAGGCTTGGTGATATAGCAGCAGCAACTCTTGTTGTCTACAAGGAAGATTCAAAACAGCTTACAAGAATAGTAACAATTAAGGCAAAACAACTTCCTTTATATCTAAAAACCCATGAACAGCAGACTATCCTTGATTTTGCCGAACGGCATAAAATTCTTTCAAAAGATAGATGCGTTGAACTTGCTGAAATTTTGTATGGACTAACCGGGAAGCATGGAGCCGAAGCGGTGAGAGAGATTTATTCCTATGCAAATTGGCTGACCAAAGGGAAATAATATGCGCCAGGAGAGTTTCGAAAAACAAAATAGAAAACTTTGGAATGAGTTTAGTCTTATAATTAAAGAGATTAAACAGTTTTCAATAAAAAAAGTACACTCAGAACGGCTTTTAAATTTACCTGTTTTATACAGGCAGATTTGTAATCATTATGCCCTTGCCCTGAGCAGGGAATATAGCCCTGCCCTGGTGGACTATCTTCATTCAATGGCATTGGAAGGTCATCGCCATTTTTATAAATACCATGTCCCCTGGTTTCCTAAAGCAATTAAGTTCATTGCTGTGGGTTTTCCAAGAGCCTTTAGGCAGAATATTATATATTTTGTGATAGCGCTTTTAGTTTTTCTTTTGCCGGCATTATTAACAGGATATTTTTGCTATCAAAAGCATGAATTGATTTATAGTATCCTGAGTGATGAAAAGGTTGCCCAGATCGAATATATGTATGACCCTTCAAACAGAAAAGTCGGACGTACAGAAGAACGGGGTGCAGATACAAATATTGCAATGTTTGGGTTTTATATAAAGAATAACACCAGTATTGGTTTCAGGACTTTTGCAGGCGGCATACTTGCAGGAACAGGGACATTATTTTTTTTGTTTTATAATGGAATGTTATTAGGTGGTATATCAGGGTATATCACGCGTCTTGGATTTCTTGAAACATTCTGGCCATTTGTATCCGGCCATGGGGCATTTGAATTGACAGCTATTGTAATAAGTGGAGCATCAGGTCTTATACTTGCCCATGCTGTAATAGCTCCGGGCAATATGAAACGGATTCAGGCATTAAAATACAAGGCTCCTGATGCATTAAAATTAATAATTGGCGCTGCTCTTATGTTTTTTATCGCAGCTTTTATAGAGGCTTTCTGGTCTTCAAGCAGTATTGCAAATTTTATTAAATATTTGGTTGCAGCGATTTTATGGCTGATGGTGATATTATACTTTTCATTGGCAGGTACCAAGAGGTCTATGGATGAATTTTGATAACATCAGGGTAGAAATTAAACCTCGATCCTCTTTTGAAGCTATGGATCTTGGCTTTGCCATGGCGCGCCACTGGTTTTTCCCCTTGTGGCTGATGTGGATTGCTGCAGCAATACCTGTTTGTCTTATCTCCCATCTTGTATTTTTTAAACATATTGCGGGTGCAGGTTTTATCGTGTGGTGGCTGAAACCTGTTTTTGAACGACCACTGGTTTTCTGGTTTTCCAGGGCAGTTTTTAACGAAAAAGTCAAATTTAAAGATATTAGAAAACAATATTTTAAAATCATAAAACCAAGGCTGATCGCAGACCTTACATATTTAAGATTCAGCCCTAATCGATCGTTTTTTATGCCGGTTGCAATCCTTGAAAATCTTAAAGGTAAAGATTATTTAAACCGTGTACAGGTTCTTGGACATAATCAGAGTGCAGGCATGGGTTTAACCATTGTCTGTATAATTTTTAATACAATTTTAGATACTTCAATATTATTATTTATTTTTTTTATACTGCCTGAAGATTTGTGTCAGGTCAGTTTTAAAGATTTTTTTCTTACTCCGGGACTTATTCATGCTGTTTTAATAAAAATTATTGCTATGCTTGCAATGTCAATAATTGCACCGTTTTATACAGGAGCAGGGTTTGCTCTTTATATTAATCGGCGCACAGAACTTGAAGCATGGGATATCGAGATGAGTTTTAAAAGGTTAATTGCCAGAGGAGCTGAAAAAGAAAAAATTTTTATGCAGCGCATTAGAAAAATTAATAAAACAACAAAGGGTATGATAAACATAGTAATCTATTTGCTTGTTCTATTGATATCGAGTAATTTTTTATTTCCAAATATTGTATCTGCTGAAATAAACAGCACAATTTCTAAGGACACGGCATGTCATGTGATAGAACAAGTACTTGACCATGAAGATTTCGGTAAAAAAAAATTAGTTACTTCCTGGAAGTTAAAAGAGTTGCATAAAACTAATTTTGAATTACCCCAATGGCTTAAAGATTTTTTTAAATCCTTTGGACAAGACATTGGGTGGGTGAAAAATATTTCAAAATTTATAGGATTTACCCTTGAAATACTTGCATGGATTATTGGAGGATTAATTATTGCCGTTATAATATATAAGATTGTGCAGAACAGGCAATGGATTCAAGGTTATGGGAAGAAATTTAAACACAAAAGAGATATTCCAACCCAGCTTTTTGGTTTAAAACTCTCTGAGGAATCCTTGCCAAACAATATCATATTCAGGGTAAGAGAATTATTAAATAATAACGAAATTAGAAAAGCATTAAGCCTTTTGTATAGAGGATCTCTTATTAAATTAATAACCGAGTATAATCTTCAGATTCCAAAAAGTGCGACTGAAAATGAATGTGTAGCTCTTGTCAAAATAAAAAGAGACCATAATGAGTTTGAATTTTTCAGTGCATTGACAAAGATATGGCTTGCGATGGCATATGGGAATATATCTCCAGAGAGGCAGATACTTGAACAGATTTGCCAGAAATGGCAGCGTTTATACGAGGCAGCATAGATTATAAGGATATATGAATAAAAAAGCAGCAATAATAATAGTTTTGATACTTGCAGCAATCATTGCCTTGAGCATTATTTTTTTCAGGATGTTTTTTATACAATATGAAAGGGAAATAAGAACATCTCCCTCAATGAAAGCGATCATAAATCCTTTTCTTGCAGCAGAACGTTTCATTAATAAAATCGGGGGAAATGCCGAAAGCATAAGTGGTAGAAGCCTGTTAATCAATTTGCCTGATAAGGATGATACTATAATAATTAACCGGTTAGGCGGTAATTTGCCTGATAACAGAGAGCAGATGCTTATTGCGTGGATAGAAAAAGGTGGCAACCTGATAATTGCAGCTAACAGACTCTGGGATAAAAAACTTCTGAAAACCGGGAATCATCTCTTAGATAGATATAATATCAGACCAACAAGGAAATCAAAAGAAAATTATTATAAAAAGGCTGTTACAGATATTGATCTGGGTAAAGATGGTAAGTTGGAAGTTGAGTTCATAACTAGTAAAATTCTAATAGATTCCAAGGGCATTGCAAAACAAAAATATTATGATGAGAATGGAAATCATGTTCTTGTAATACAGATAAAGCAAGGTAAATTAATAATATTGAGTGATGATGAATTTTTAAGGAATACTAACCTTGGGAAAAATGATCATTCATATTATCTTGCTAAACTTGTCCAGAACAGATCCAAAATATGGTTGCTATATAGTAGCAATATGCCGTCTATCTTTTCTATATTGTGGGATAATATTGCTGTGTTTATAATATGTTTAGCAGTTTTATTATTATTTTGTATTTTAAGATTGAATTTAAGAACAGGTCCTTTAATTGTTGAGAATCCTGTTTTGATGAGGAACTTGATGGATCATCTTAAAGCTTCTGGAAATTATTATTTTAAATTAAGTAAGGGGCGGTATATGGTGAAAAAAGTTCAAAAGGCAGCTTTGAACTCACTAAAAGAAAGATACCTTTTTTCAAAGGGAACAAGTAATTTGGAAAAAAGTCAACTGATCGCTAAACAGACTGATATCCCGGCGGAAAAAATCTATAGCGCTTTATTTGATGATAGTATTGAGGGGAATGATAATTTTATTAATAATAGTGCGATTTTGCAATATTTAATCAATGGCCGCGGTAGTTTCAATGATTATAAGAAAAATATTAATAAAGGATAATTATAAGAATGAAGGTGCAGGAGCAATTTAATAGATTAGCAATTTTGGAAAATGAGGTTAAAAAGGCAGTTCTGGGTCAGGATAAAATTGTAAGAGAGGTCATGATTTGCCTTGTAGCAGGAGGGCATGCCCTGATCGAAGGAGTCCCGGGGCTTGGCAAAACACTTTTGGTCAGGACCATAGCTGCTGCCATAAATGGAGTTTTCAGAAGAATACAATTTACCCCTGATTTGATGCCCAGTGATATAAGCGGGCATATGATGTTTGAATTAAAGACTAATACTTTTAAAGTAAGAAAAGGTCCTGTTTTTTGTAATTTTCTTTTGGCGGATGAAATTAATCGCGCTCCTGCTAAAACTCAATCGGCTCTTTTGGAGGTTATGCAGGAACAGCAGGTATCTATTGAGGGTAAATCTTTTGGTCTAAAAAGTCCGTTTTTTGTATTAGCAACTCAGAATCCCATTGAACATGAAGGAACATACCCTTTGCCCAAGGCTCAACTTGATAGATTTTTGCTCAATGTTTTTATTGATTTCCCAAATTTTAAAGATGAGGAAAGAATTGTCAAAAAAATTACGGCAAATGCCATTGGTGATAAGCTTGATGTCTCTGCAATCAAACCAGTATTAAGTGTTGATCAGATTATAGAGCTTCAAAGATTTTCAGCAGCACTTAAAACCGATGATAATATAATTAATTATGCGGTAAGGATAATCCGTGCCACCAGAGAATCAGGTGGGATCGAAATAGGGGCAGGTCCCAGAGGCAGCATATCTCTTTTAAGAGCAGCCAGGGCAAATGCCTTGATCAACCAAAATATTTTTGTAACCCCTGATGATGTGAAAGAGGTAGCATTATCAGTACTTAGACATAGAATAAAATTGACCACAGATCTTGAAATCGAAGGATATAAACCCGATGATATTTTAAATGATATTTTAAAAAATGTGGATGCCCCAAGAACATGAGACCATCTGGTAATGCATTAATATTTTTATTAATTATCACCTTGACAGCCCTTGTCCTGCCTTTTGTCTCTGGATTTTTTCTGATATGGAAGATTGGTGCAGCCCTTGGGTGTGGTTTATTATTATTTGATTTTTTCCTTGTAAAACAAGACATGGATATTAAATTTAAACGCAAAGTGAAACAAAGTATTTCTGTGGGAGTTTTATCCAAAGTAATTTTAGAATTTGAAAATCGTAATAATTTTGATATTTCTGTTATAATTCATGACCATTATCCTGATCATTCTACAACAGATGCTTTCCCTTTAAAGAGTATTCTGCCTTTAAACAATAAATTTGTCACAAGCTATGATCTGTTGCCAAATAGACGTGGAGATATGATTTTTAAAGGAGTTGATCTGATTATTCTATCCCGGTTAGGATTTTGGTGGAAAAAATATTTTATCAAGCATGAAGACAAGGTTAAAGTGTTTCCAAATTTCAGGGAAATAAAGAAATATATGCTTCTTGCAAGCGATAATCGATTGAGTCAAATCGGTATAAAGCAGAAACAAAGACGGGGGCAGGGTAATGACTTTCATCAGCTCAGAGAGTATCGTTCCGGTGATAGTTTCCGTAAGATTGACTGGAACGCGACCTCAAGGTATTTAAAGCTTATCTCAAAAGAATACCAGGACGAAAGAGATCAGCAGCTAATTTTTCTTATAGACTGTGGAAGGCATATGCGCCACACAGATGGCAGGCAATCGCATCTTGATCAGGCATTGAATGCAATGCTTCTTTTGTCCTATGTTGCATCCCGTCAGGATGATGCCGTGGGATTTATGACTTTTGGTGGAAATAATAAATGGTATCCTCCTAAAAAAGGCGGTAAAATTGTAAGGGATATCTTACATCAGGTATATGATATCCATTCCTCTGTGAATGCGGCTGATTATCTTGAGGCTGCTGAAAAATTACTTGCTCTTCAGAGGCGGCGTGCTTTGATTGTGCTTATTACCAATACACGCAATGAAGACCATGAAGACCTTATAAAAGCTCTGCATATGCTTAAAAAACAGCATCTTACAATATTGGCAGATCTGCGTGAAGATATTCTGGACAATACAATGCAAAAGGCGATCATAGATTATAAGACAGCATTACGATTCCAGGTTGTCAGCGCATATCTTGAAGATCGTAAACATAACCATAAATTTTTAAATCATCAGGGAATCATTGCCCTTGATTTACTTGCTGATCAACTCCCTTCGGCACTTATTAATAATTATCTTATGATAAAAGCAGGGTCGCAATTATAAATTTATATTTTTGAACCTTTTGCCTTTATCAACCTACTTAAATTATATTAGAAATTTTGTTAATGAAAAATTTGACATTTTTTTGTTGGGAAGATACAAACTTGTAATATATTATTGATTTAATTTAATATGTTTAAGATCAATTCTCATATAATAAGGAATTTTGATTAATGGCAAATCTAAGCAAAAAATTATTACATCAAAGCAGGGTATGCGCTTTATTTCAAATCGGTTTATTTGTTTTTTTTGTATTTAATTCTACTGCTATAGCCGAGGAAAATAATAATCTTGATGGGGCGATACAAGCTAAGACCGTGCAAATGCTTGCGCCTGAAAATAACGGGATGGTAATTTCTAAAAAGCCTTTGATTGAATGTATTATTAAGATACCCTTTGCTAAAGAATCATTATATATTGAGTTTGACATGACAGATATCAGTACCCTTGTAAAATTGGATGGGAATAAATTTAGATTTCGCCCTGTTCAGGTTGTGCCGCCAGGAAATCATCAGCTCATGGTATCTTTTAATGATGAAAATGGCGAACAGATTGTGGAACAATTCCAATTTGTATCGCGCCATTCAAAATTCTTTGAAACAGCTTATTCAAGAAATAAAGTGTCTGGTGGATATACAAGGGTTCTTAAAAAATATCAGGATGCAAAGACAAAAAAAATGTTGACCTGGCAGGCAGAAGCAAATTTGAGCACTGAAAATTTGCTGTCCCGGGGTCCATTGTCTTTTAATTTTAAAGCCAATGGACGATATCATGATCAGGAGGATTCAGTGGAAGAACCTTTGGGTGATCCCTTTGAACTGGTTGATTTCCTTTTTACAGGAAAGTATGAAAAAGATAAATATATGCTTGGAACCTCAGTTGGTGATCTCTTGATTAATGAATCCAGAAATACTGTTAACAACCTTTCCAGAAGAGGTGGAAACCTTGTTGCCAGCTATGGCAAAGCAGGTCTGTCCGGGTTTGTTGTTAGAAGCGATCAGATTTATGGGTCTGATGGTAATTACGGATTAAGACTTGATAATGATAATCACATCATTGGTATATCCAGCAGCCTTGACTTGCTTGATAAGAAAACAACTATTAAAGCCATTTATATAACCGGCGGCACCCGGGCTGATGACGATACTTTTGGAACCTGGAATAAAACAGGAGGTACAAAAGGTCATGTAAAGGGAATAGTTGTCAAAACAGATTTTTTTAATCAGAAATTTGCAACAACCTTTGAATATGATAAATCAAATTATGATGGTGATCTGTCAGACAGTCTTAAGTCTAAATCTGATAAAGCATATTTTTTACAAGCAGAAGGAAACATTAAAAAATTTATTTATAGTGCAGAGTATGAATATACAGGGCGTAATTATCAGGTGCCCGGGAATAATACAATAAGGAGTGATTGGAAAGGCTATACATTAAGAACCAGTTTGAATTTTGAGAAACATATGCTTGGACTTTCCTATGCAAAGCACAATGATGATATTGATAAAAAAGATTCTGTAAGGGGGCAGACAGAGTATACGGATTATATATTTGATTATGGATTAAATGCTTTTGAAAGTGTGCCCATGACATTTTCCTGGACCCATAATATAGTAAAAAATCATGATTCTATTATTGATAATTATACAGATACATATTCTTCAAATCTTTCCTACACAAAAGATAGTTTCAGCCTTTCTTTTACCCCTTCTTATTCCAAAACCAATGATAAGACTACAGAGAATAATGATTCCAGTAATCTTTGCCTTAATCTTTCAGGTTCATATTCTAAAGAGATATTTTCAATTCAGCCGGGAATTGGCTTTAATAGATATAAAGAGTATTTAACAAATGTATACACGGACACTGATACATATAGCCTCACTATAGCTCTTGCGGTCATAAAAAATTTTTCTATTAATAATACCGGCACGATTTCATATACAAATTCAAGTGATAATACAATTGATCAGGATTGTATTGCCAATGAATTACAATTCACATATGAACATCCCGGCAGATTCTGGGGTATCTTTTCTCCCAGAGCAAGTCTTTGTACTAATTATTCAAAAACAAAAGATAGAATACAGAAAACTGACACAGAAGAGACTATAGTCTATGTTACATTATCAGGGGATTTTGAACTGTCCTTTTAAGGAGGTGAACTATGAAAATATTAAAATATTTAAGTAAAAAGATATATATTCCATTGATAATATGTATATTGATAATTTGTACTAATGAGTTTGCAGGTGCTATTACAATTACATCAAATCAAAGTTTTGCAAAAGCAGGTCATAGCGTATCTTTTTTAACTGTGGTCCAGGTCAGTTTAAATGGCACTGGAAGTCCTGCAACTTTACAAGTATTTATTAATTATGGCGATGGAACCAGCGAAGTACAGGTATATAATCAGGAGATTGGTCAGTTTAACATAATCAATATAAACTCTGATCATGTTTTTTCAAACCAGGGTAATTATCTTGTAAAAGCAAGGGCAGTTATCACAGCTCCATCAACCATCATAGCTCCTAACCCAGGTACCATGATTCAGCAGGTAGGCATGCTTGATATAAGTCGTATCAGACTGTATTTTGAAAATAACAGACCGGAAATCACCTTGAACATGAATCAAAAAGCACCAGATCTGTTTGTCAAGATTGACTATTCAGGATCAGGTTATTTTAAAGGATATTGGGAAATTGATGGCAGGAGACATGCCCATGTTTTCAAGCATCTTTCCAGAGGACCTTCCATAACCTTAAAGTACCCTGGTATTCCGCCCATTCCCACTTACCATTTTGGAACTCATAAGGTACGTTTTATTATTACAAGCCCTGAAATGCCTATAGATTTTCCCCATGGGGTTTATTTTGTAACTTCAGATAGAAAATATGATAAATCTGTTATAATCTCTTTGATTCACCCCTCTGAAGGCGAAACTATTGCATATGATTCTTTGATATTTAAATGGAAGCCTGTTAAAAAAAGCCCCCTATATCTTTTAAGTATTTTTTCAAAATCAAAAAAACAGCGTATCTTTTCGGCATATACAGTACATGGCAGGTATAAGCTGCAATTGAGTGCCATAAATATGCATATGCATCCAGGAGAAGAGTACCTCTGGAATGTTGTTGGGTTTGATGATCAGAATAATATTACAGCAGAAAGTATGCCGTCAGCTTTCTTTTTTAATCAAAAAACTGTGTTTCTGCCGGGTCAGATCCTTTTTATGACTAAAGCAACAGAGCGTGGTGATAGAGTTATTCAGAAGGTGAAAACAAAATATGGTTTTGAAATCCTTGAGACATATTTTATTAAAACGCTTGGAATAAAGGTTACAAAATTTTTTACTGACAAAGAAATATTAGGCATTATCAATGAATTAAAAAAATATAAAGGTGCTTTAGCAGTTCAGCCTAATTATATATTTTCAACAATGTCAGGGAAAACCGATGAGCCTTTGAATGAGTTTCAGAGTATAAGAAAAATTATCAAGTTAGGATCTGATATACCTTTTAAGGGAAAGGGAGTTACAATAGGAATTATTGATACTGGTGTGGACCTTAACCATAAAGATTTAAAAAGTGCAATTTTTTCCCATGCAAATTGCTTTACCCATGAAAAATATAAATCTGAAATCCACGGGACTGCCGTTGCAGGTTTAATAGGAGCAAGAAGGAATGATTTTGGGATTGATGGGTATGCGCCTGAGTCCATGATTTTTGCAATAAGAGCTTGTAAACAGATTTCAAAAACTCAGCCCCGAGGTGAATGCTATTCTGCATCTATTTCAAAGGCTTTAGACCTTGCGATCCAGAATAAGGTTCAGATTATAAATATGAGTCTTGGGACAAATATTAAAGATCAACTCATATCAAAATTAATTGATTCAGGTTCTAAACAGGGGATTATATTTGTAGCACCTGCAGGGAATAATACTGCAATAACCAGGCTTTGTTTTCCTGCATCACACCCGAATGTTATTTCTGTTGCAGGTATAACGGATCAGGGTAATTTTTTTCCAAATAAAGAAGTTGCAGACCAATCTGATTTTTATCTTCCCTGTAATAATCTCTTTTCAACGATTCCTGATAATAAACATAATTTTTTAAGTGGCACATCCTTGTCAGGCGCAGTAGTCTCAGGATTATTAGCACTTAGTTATGAAAAAAATAAAGATTATATTACAAAGAATATTAAAACCTTTGATGGTGATATGAATAAATGGATAAATAATTATTTAAGGTCAAAAAATATAGTAACCCAGGAGAACCATTAAATATATAAAGTAATGAACTTTTTGTAAGGTTGATGTTACTTAGATGAATAGAGAGCCAAATAAGGCAAAAAAAACTGAAGCTGAAGAAACCAGGCTTTTAAAAAAAGTTGTTAAAAAAGATAAAAAAGCCTTTGAAAAGCTTTATGAGTTAACTTCAAATAAATTATTTCTATATTTATATAGATGGCTTCAGAACAGGGAGAGCGCAGAAGATATCCATATAGAAGTATATACCATAGTCTGGAAAAATGCTGAAAGATTCCAGGGTAAATCAAAGGTAACAACATGGATATTCGGGATAGCCAGAAACCTTGCTTTAAATGAGTTGCGGAAAAAATACAGAGAAACAACAAGTATTTATAAACCAGTAAAAGATGAGAATTCCTCTGTAGATTATGATAAATTTGAAAGAAAACAATATATTCAGGAGGCTTTAATGAAGGTTTCAGAAAAACACAGAGAAATTCTTGATTTGGTTTTTTTTCATGAATTTAATTATTCTGAAATTGCAAGTTTACTGGAGATTCCTGAAAATACGGTTAAAACAAGAGTGTATTATGCAAAGGCAGCTCTTAAAGAAAAGCTTATGAAAATGAATAGATAAGAGTGCATGGGGTGATCATATGAATAATCAATTAAACGATGATATTAATAATTCTGATATAGATACCTTTAATGACGTATTTGAAGATGAAATCAGACAAAGCTATCATGAATTGTCTGAAAATTTGCCTCTTCCACCTTCTAACTCGTTTTCAAGAATAATGGATCAAATACATATAGAAGAAAATAAACAGAATAAAGAGAGCAGGAAATTTTTATTATCACGTATAATTGAGTTTTTTCGTGGGAATATAATTGTTCCAAAATTGGGTTGGGCTCTTGCAGGTGCCCAGTTTGCAGTGATCCTGTTTCTTTTTTTTACTACCAATGGTCCAAATATCAATAGTTTTAATACCTTGAGTATAAATACAGCAACAGATAAAAGTATTGAAATAAATATTATTTTTAAAGACAATGCCTTGCAAAAAGAAATCAGAGAATTATTGACAGGTTCCGGAGCAACTATTATTAATGGACCTACAGAGACAGGGCTTTATATTCTTAAGATTAAGCAGGAACATGATATTGCAACACAGCTTAAGAATTTTAAGAATTCGAAAATTGTGAAATTTGTCAGTAAAAGGTATTAAGCTGATTGTCTCAGCCCTATTCTGCTAACAATTCATTTAATATTTTATTATTCTATTAATAATTTTTTTAAAAAAAATGGTCACATTTTTATTTATATATGTAATAAATAGAAATTTATAAAATGTAATAAAGTGTGGATGGATGATTAAACCGATAGATGACAATACAATAAAAATATTAGTTATAAATGATAAAAAGGCGAACATCCTTGCCATTGCAGACCTGCTTAAGGATATTGAAGCTGAAATAATTGATGCATATTCCCAAGATGATGTTGTGTCTCTTACACTTGAACATGAGTTTGCCCTTATATTGATCGACCTTGATATGACTGGGTTAGATGGGTTTGAATCTGCCAGGATTATCAGAGATAACGGGAGAATAAAATTCACCCCTGTTGTATTTATATCAGGTGAGAACAGAGATACAAAGCTCATTGCTAAAGGCTATGAATTAGGTTGTGTCGATTATATCTTTCGACCAATAGATCATCAAATTTTTCAGAGTAAAGTAAAGGTTTTTTTGGATTTTTTTCATTCAAAAAAAGAGGTGGAGAATATTAATTTAAAGTTGCAGGCAAGTATTGAGCAAATAGAAATAGTTAATATGAAAATACTTGAGCAGCAGGAAAAACTCATTGAAGAAGAAAGACTTAAGGTGCTCTTGCAAATGGCAGGTGCTACTGCCCATGAGTTGAGTCAGCCAATTCAGGTGCTTATTGGCAATGTGGAACTTATGGAAATGGTATTGGAAGATGGTGAGGATATCTCAGAATATGTTGGGAAAATAAAAGAATCAGGTAGGCGTATTGCTCAGGTTGCAAAAAAAATTCAAAATTTAAAGCATGATCGCATAATAACCCATGATGCAAGTACCAAAATGATTGATATTCATCAGTCTACAAATATTTTATATGTTGAAGATAGTAAAAGGGACTTTAATCGGTTTAAAAAGCTTTTCACATTGAATCATGAAATTGATATTCAGCATGTGAAAACTATTCAGCAGGCATTTAAAGTGATTAAAGAGAAAAAATCACATATTGATATTATTTTTCTTGATTATATTTTGAAATCAGGCACAGCCTTTGATTTTATGGAACAATGTGGGGCAGCAGGTATTGAAATCCCTGTTATCGTTGTTACAGGTTATGGCAATGAGAAAATAGCATCCCAGTTGATCAAAGCAGGTGCTTATGATTATTTTCCAAAATCTGAACTGGATGCAAACTCGGTTATCAGGTCAATTAATAATAGCATAGAAAAAGCAAGGTTGAGAAAAGAGCTTGAGCTTGTTCATAAGAAAATTGCCGAGAACTCAATAAAAGATGGTCTGACCGGATTGTATAACCATCGCTATTTTATGGAAGCATTGGGAATAGAGTTTGAAAGAGCCCATCGATATAAGCGGAATTTTTCTCTTCTTATTGTTGATATTGATTATTTTAAAACTATTAATGATCAATATGGGCATCAGGCAGGTGATAAAGTGTTATCGGATTTGTCTGATATACTTTGTGCAAGCGTTAGAAAAAGTGATGTTGTCTGCCGATATGGCGGAGATGAATTTGTAATCATACTCCCTGATACTGATCAGTACGAGGCGTCTTCCACAGCTGAAAAAATAAGGAAACAAGTAAAAAATATTAGATTTCAATATGAGGATATCAATATCTGCATTACAATCAGTGTCGGGCTGGCTACTAATAACAGGACAGATACCCCTCGAGCAATGATAAACCAGTCAGATAAAGCTCTTTACAGGGCAAAACATAATGGAAGAAATCGGGTGGAATTATTTTAGAAAGTTTTAATTATGAATTTTGAGTTTACCAGAAAACAATTGATGGTACAAAAAAATATCCGGAAATTTGCCAGAAAAGTTCTTGGAGAATGGGATCATATCCTTGATAGAGAATCAAGACCTTTACCCGCAGAAGTTGTTAAACTTATGGGCAGATTAAATATCTGGGGCATTCAGGCACCGGTTGAATTGGGAGGAGCAGGTCTTGATACAATAAGTTATAGTATTATTATTGAAGAAATATCACGTGTTTGCGCTTCCACAGGTCTTGGTGTCACTGTACATAACTCAGTTTGTCTTGCACCTGTTTTAAAATTCGGTACAAAGGACCAGATTGATCGTTATGCTTCTGATCTTGCAAACGGTAGAAAAATCGGCGGGTTTACCATTACAGAACCCCAGGCAGGTTCCGATGCAGCAAGCATCAGAACCTGTGCTGTTAAAGATGGTAATAGTTTTATTATTAATGGTCAAAAAGCTTTTGTAACCAATGGCGGGAATGGTGAAGTCTTTCTTGTGGGAGCTCAATATGAGGCAAAACCAGGACAAAAACAGATGGTTGTTTTTATTATGGATAAATCCATGCCCGGGTTTGAAACCGGTAAAATTGAAAATCTTATGGGTATGCGTGGGAATATGGTTTCTGAGCTATCATTCCATGATGTTAGAGTTCCAGAGGAAAATCTGCTCGGCAAGAGTTTGAAAGGTTTTTCCATGGCAATGCAGGCATTGGATATGGGGCGAATAGGTATTGCATCCCAGGCATTGGGTATTGGAATGGCTGCCTACGAAGCAGCTGCAAAATATGCATCGGAGAGAAAACAATTTAATAAACCCATTGGTAAATTCCAGGCTGTTTCTTTTAAACTTGCAGAGATGAAAATAGAGCTTGAAGCATCAAGATTGCTCATATATAAAGCCTGTTTTTTAAAAGATGCCAATAAATCTTTCTCACTGGAGTCAGCCATGTGTAAAGCCTATGTTCCAGCTGTTGCAATGCGGGCATGTACGGAAGCATTACAGATTTTTGGCGGGTATGGTTATGTAAAAGAATTGCCTGTGGAGAGATATTTCAGAGATGCAAAAATTACTGAAATATATGAAGGCACAAGCGAGATTATGAAACTTATTATTGGAAATAATATTCTTAACGAATTTATTGAAAAATATTAGAGATTTAAATTATGTTAAATATGATTGTCTGTATAAAGCAGGTGCCTGAAACGAGTAATGTTAAAATTGATAAACATACTGGTCTTCTACAACGAAAAGAAGCAGTAAATATAATAAATCCCGATGATCTTCATGCCCTTGAATTTGCTCTTGATTTAAAAGACCGATACCAGGGTTTTGTTATTGTTCTTACCATGGGACCTGACAGTGCTGAAGATGTTTTGTATGAAGCCTATGCAATGGGCGCTGATAAATGTGTGCTTTTAAGCGATGAACGATTCAAAGGTGCAGATACCTATGCCACTAGTTTTACTCTTTCAAAAGCCATTAAAAAACTTGGCAGATTTGATCTTATTTTGACAGGTGTGACTGCTATAGACGGGAATACCTCCCATGTCGGGTATCAGATTGCTGAATTTTTAAATATTCCTCTTATTACCCAGATTAATGCTATGAAAATTCTTGATAACCATGCAATTATAAAAAGATTATATGGTCATGAATATCAGAAAATTAAAGTTGACCTTCCAGTGCTTTTAGCTTCTGACAAAGAAACAAATAAAGTAAGGTTTCCTAAGTTTGCCGATATAAATTTTTGTTTTGACAAAGAGATTGTTGTTTTTAATTTAGAAGACCTTGGTGGATCAGAAAAAGAATATGGACTTAGAGGTTCTCCAAGCATAGTGATCAAGACCGAATCTTTTACTCATAAAAGAAAATATGAAAAAATTAAAGGCAGTCTTGATGAAAAAGTTGACAAGTTTATTGGAATATTGAAAAAACAAAATATCCTGAAATATTAAAAGGGACAATGTATGATAGAACTCACAAAGATCAAAGAATACCAAGGCATAATGGTATTTGTTGAAATACAGGATCACGAGCAGGTTCTTGAAGGATCTTTGGAACTTTTGTCTAAAGCCCGCTTGCTTGCAGACAAGATAGATCAAAAATTATATGCTGTTGTGTTTGGGGAAAATGTTGAAAAATATTTATCAAAGATAGAGCCTTTTTATCCTGATATAATTTTTTATTGCAGTCATAAAAACCTTAAACATTATGACAGTCAGATTTTTCCTGATATGGTGACTGAACTTATAAATCAATATAAGCCCTTTGCTTTTCTTTCGATATTTACCGAGGCAGGAAAAGATCTGACACCAAGACTGGCACAGAGGTTTGCAACTGGATGCACTTCCCATTGCACTGATCTTGATATAGAATATATGGAAGAATATAATAGATCTCTGCTTATGATGAAACGTCCTGCTTTTTCAGGCAATGTGATTGCAACAATTATTTCACCTTATACCATGCCCCAGATGGCAACTGTCCAGCCTGGAGTTTTTAGTAAATATGAGTTTAACAGCTCAAATGATAAACAAAAATATGACAGATCCGTAAAAATAGAGATTTTATTTGATTATGATATGGAGACAATCAGGATAGAAAATCTTGATCCTCCCACAAGGTGGGATAAAAAATGTGTCCCGTTGGAGAGTGCTCCTTTGATTGTTGCAGGGGGGCGTGGACTTAAAGATAAAAAAACTTTTACTTTGCTCCATGAGCTTGCAGGCTTGTTAAAGGGTGAGGTGGGAGCAACCAGAGTCCCTGTTTTTAAAAATTGGTGTAGTGAAGAAAGAATGATCGGGCAGACTGGTAAAACAGTTAAACCTGAACTCTATATTGCTTTGGGAATATCAGGTCAGATACAGCATACTTCATCCATTGTCGAATCTGAGATCATAGTCTCTGTTAATAATGACGAGAAAGCTTTGATAAACGATATATCAGACTATGTTATTGTTGAAGATGCTAAAAGTTTTATTCAACAGCTTATAAATACATTAAAGCAGGAAATCAGATAAATATATTGGTTTTGATATTAGGAGAAAAATTATGAATATCAGTTTTACAACAGATCAAATTATTGTTTGGCTTATTATTGGCGGTCTTGCAGGTTTTATTGTAGGATTGCTGTTTAAAGGCAAAAAAAAAGGTTTTGGGTTTTTCCCAAATTTAATAATTGGGTTGATCGGTGCAGTAATCGGTGGTTTTCTTTTTGATTTATTCAATATCAGGCTGGGTTTTGGTAAAATAGTTCTTTCCTTTGATGATTTGATTGCAGCCATAACAGGAGCCTTTATTCTACTCATTATAATGGCGTTCCTACGGAGATGAGTTTGTTGTTTTATTTAAAACTTCTATATTGAATAGCTTCTGCCAGATGAACTGATTGAATATTTCGGGAATTATCAAGGTCTGCAATTGTACGGCTGAGCTTTTTAATCCTTGCATAGGCTCTTGCCGAGAGTCCAAAAGTATTGACTGCTTTTTCAATTAAAATTTCCGAGTCATTATCAAGAATACAATATTTTTTTATATGGTTTGAATCCATGGCAGAATTACAAAATAGTTTGTCTTTTTTCAATCTTGCCCTTTGAATTTTTCTTGCAGCCTCAACCCTTTGCTTAATATCAAAAGATGATTCTGAACAAGGGTTTTGAGTCGCAAGTTCTTTATAGGGCACTGGCGGAACTTCTATGTGAATATCTATTCTATCTAATAAAGGACCTGAAATTTTGGATTGATACCTTTGAATTTGTGCAGGAGTGCAGACGCATTTCCCGTTTGGGTCGGTTAAATAACCGCAGGGGCAAGGATTCATGGCAGCTACAAGCATGAACTTTGAAGGAAAACTTGTTCTTGACCTTGCTCGTACTATGGTGACAAAACCGTTTTCAAGCGGCTGCCTTAGTACGTTTAGAACATTTTTTTTAAATTCAGGGAGTTCATCTAAAAATAATACACCGTTGTGAGCAAGGCTTGCCTCGCCTGGCTCAGGGCGTGCTCCTCCTCCTGCAAGTCCTGCATCTGAAATAGTATGATGGGGCGATCTAAAAGGTCTTTGTGTGATAATTGGCATATCTTTATCAATAATACCTGCAATGGAATATATCTGAGTGGTTTCCAGGGCTTCTTCAAAGGTCAAAGAGGGTAGAATGGTTACAAGGCGGTTCGCCAGCATGCTTTTTCCTGATCCGGGAGGACCTGTCATCAAAATATTATGGCTGCCTGCTGCTGCAATCTCAAGAGCACGCTTTGCATGCTGCTGACCCCGGACATCAGAATAATCAATTTTACTTTGCCTGGTATCTGCCTGGAATTTTTCCAGATATTGGTTTTGTTCAGGCTCTATATTCACCAGACCTAAAAAAAAATTTACAACTTCATTTAAATGTTTAACTCCTATAATATTAATACCCTCAACCATGGAACCTTCGAGTTTATTGTCAAAGGGTACGATAATGCCTTTAAATTTTTTCTTTTTTGCAGAAATTGCAATGGGCAATATACCTTTGACAGGCTTTACTCTACCGTCAAGGCTGAGTTCTCCTGCTATCATATAGTCTGTGAGTGTATTTTCCGGTACTATCTTTGATGCTGCAAGGATACCTATTGCCACAGGCAGGTCAAGTCCTGTGCTTTCTTTTCTGATATCAGCCGGAGCAAGATTGATTATTACTTTATCAGGAGGGAATGAATATCCTGAATTTTTTATGGCAGCTTTTACCCTTTCTTTGCTTTCTTTGACAGATGTTTCAGGCAGACCTACAATATTAAAACCAGGCAGCCCAAACGAGATATCGACTTCAACTTCAATTATGTATGCGTTGATTCCAGAGAGTGCACTGCTGTATATCCTTGCAAGCATGATTAACTCCTTTCAAAGAAATCTTTTTTACTTTGATTTCATCATGAAAATCAGATATATAAAAGTCGATATATATATTATTGATAAAATAAATACAATGGGAGAAAAGAATCGGAACTGAAATAAATAATGAACAATATTATCTACAGAAAACTCTTGTAAAAGAAGTGATATGCAGTGGGATTGGGGTTCATTCCGGCAAAGAGGCAATTATCAAAGTTAAACCTGCTCCTGTTAACCATGGTATTGTGTTTAGGAGAACAGATCTGCCCGGCTTATATGATATCCAGGCACTTTTTAAACTTGTTGTTGATACAAGCCTTGCAACTGTGATAGGCATGAATGGAGCAATCGTCTCAACCATAGAACATTTAATGGCAACTTTTGCAGGTCTTGGTATTGATAATGCGTTAATTGAAATTAATGATTATGAAGTGCCTGTAATGGACGGCAGCTCAAGAGAATTTGCATTAAGTTTTTTAGAGGCAGGGATAGAAGAGCAAAAAGCACCTAAACATTTTTTTGTAGTTAAAGAACCTATCAAGATTTTAGAAGATGATAAATTCGTTGTTGCCTACCCTGAAAAGACCAGAAAAATTACCTGTATTGTTGATTTTGATCATCCTTTAATTGGGAAACAGGAGTTTTCTTTTGACCCTGATGTTGATAATTTTACAGAGGAAATAAGCTGTGCCAGGACATTTGGATTTATACGAGATATTGAATACTTAAAAAAATTTGGCCTGGGCAAGGGTGGCTCTTTAGATAATGCTATAATTATAGACAATGATAAAATTTTGAATCAAGATGGTCTCAGATATGAAGATGAGGTCGTACGCCACAAATTATTAGACAGCCTTGGTGATTTTTCTCTTTTGGGTATGCCTATAATGGGTCATATAAAGACCTATAAGTCAGGACATGCTTTAAATCATCTATTTATAAAAAAATTTTTAGATGAAAAAGACAAGTGGGAAACCTGCCCTGTAAAAAAAGATTGAGCAACTAATTTATGAGAGCTTTATTAAAGAAACGCACTCTTGTTATAAGTTTTGTATTGATTGTAAATTTTACTTTTTGCGTGAATCTGTTTGCATCCCAGAAAGCTGTGATTTCCAATGTGCAGTTAACAAATACACGAGATGATCTCATTGTTTACTTTAAGGTGGAAAATGCATTTACAGATGAAATCAGCCAGGCCGTACTTAAAGGAGTGCCGGCTTCTTTTTCGTTTTCCGTTAAATTAGACCAGAAAAAGAACAGCTTTTTTGATACTGAGATTTCAGATTATAAAATGACATCAACCCTTAAGTATAATATTTTAAAAAAAGAGTTTAGTGTTTATCGGTCATGGAAACATGAAAAACCAGTTGTTACAAATTCTTTTAAAGAAGCAAAAAAACTTATGACCGAGATAGATAACCTAACGATTACAAATATTGCAAACCTTGTAAAAGGCAAACAATATGAACTTGAACTTAAAGCTGATTTGGATAAAGTCACTCTTCCTTTATATCTCCACTATATTTTCTTTTTTGTATCTTTCTGGAATTTTGAAACTGATAAGCATGTAACAAAATTTATATATTAAAAGTATTTAATTTTTATAAGAAATCAGCATGAATAATGAGAAAAATGAAAAACAGGGCATGAAAAAGCAGGGCTTTATAATTGTCGTAATTATTTTGCTGGTTGCAGTTTTTACTTTTATTGAAATGAGGATAACAGACTTTGGCTCTGATATTCCGGTATCCAATACAATATTAATGTTTACACTTATTAATATTAACTTGTTGCTGCTTCTTACACTTCTTTTGCTTGTTTTTAGAAACCTTGCAAAACTTTATTATGAAAAAAAAAGCAAAATCCTAGGCTCAAAACTTAAAACCAGATTAACAATAGCTTTTATTACTCTTTCTCTTTTGCCCACCATTGTGCTTTTCTTTTTTTCCATACATTTTATTTCAGCAAGTATTGCTTTCTGGTTTAACGCTCCTGTGGAAAAAACCTTGAACAGTTCTTTGTCTGTTGGACAGAAATTATATGAATTTGTGGAAGAAAAGAATTTGTTTTTTGCAGAAAGAGCTGCTTACCAGATTGATTCAAGAAAACTTTTAATAAAGGCAAATCAAAAAAAACTTGCGAGGTATGTTCAGATCGTTCAAAGAGCATTTGATCGTGATGCCATTGAGATATATACTTTAGGAGCAAAACGCCTTACTTTTTCCATAGAAAGTAAACTTCAGGCAGATTTTCTTGAATTGCTTACAAGCGATGAGCTTATAACCATTGCTAAAGGCGAGACTGTGAAAACAATTACCCAGACAACAAATGCCGGTGAGTTTGTGAAAACAATTGCCACTATCCCTTTTAATGTGGGGGCGAAAGAGGCTAAGGCTTTTATTGTGGTGTCTTCACTAGCTCCAAAAGATCTTGCATCTGATCTTGCTTTAATTGCATCGGGGTTTGAGGAATATCAGCAATTAAAAATGGCTAAAAAACCAGTTCAGATCACCAACTATATTGCTCTTTCCATTGTTGCCCTGCTTGTAATCTTTTGTGCAATATGGTTTGGATTCCACATTGCAGAATCAATAACTACACCTATAAGTCAATTTGCAGAAGGAACCCAGAGAATAATTGAAGGAGATCTTGATTATACGATAGATTTTGAAACAGATGATGAAATAGGTACTCTTATTTCTTCTTTTAATAAAATGACCAAAGAGCTTGCCACCGGAAGAAAAAAACTTGCCCATTCGGAAAAGCTGATGATTAATCAGAATATAGAGCTTGAAAAGAGCAGGCGTTATATGGAAATAGTTCTTGAGAATGTATCAGCAGGAGTTATAACCCTTGACAATGACGGCAAGATTTTAACCTTAAATAAGGCTGCTGAGACCATGCTCAGTATGAAAAGTGAAACTGTCTTAGGTAAACATTGGAAAGATTTTTTAAAAGGGGAGTATTGGGATATTGCACAAAAGATTTTAAATCAGATCAGCCCTAGCTCGGATAAATTGGTTTTCCCTTTGTCTGTGGCAATCAATGGGGCCCCAAGATATTTTTCCATGCATTATAATAGTCTGAGAGATGATACAGGTCTGAATATCGGCGCTGTAATGGTGTTTGATGATTTGACAGAAATAGAAAAAGCTCAACGTGTGGCAGCATGGCGTGAAGTAGCCAGAAGAATAGCTCATGAAGTGAAAAATCCTTTAACCCCGATTAATCTTTCTGCCCAGCGCCTGAAACGTAAATATTCAAAGCAGATCAGTGAGGATATCTTTGATACCTGCACCAATACAATAACAGAGCAAGTGGAACACATAAGGAATCTTGTTAACCAATTTTCAACTTTTGCCAAGTTTCCTGAAGTTGATTTGCAACCATGTAAAATTGATATAATAGTAAATGAAACAATTGCGCTTTATAGAGACGGGCTGGAAAATGTTAAAATACAGGCTGATTTTGCAAAGGATTTACCTGTTTTAAATCTTGATGCCCAGCATATGAAACAAGCCTTTATTAACCTTTTTGACAATGCTGTATCAGCAATCAATAGTAATGGTATTATTCAGGTTAATATTTTATTTGAAAAGATGTTAAAGATTGTAACCGTGGAAATAGCTGATAATGGGAAAGGTATTGCAGACAGTGAGAAAATAAGGCTTTTTGAGCCCTATTTTTCGACAAAAACGTCAGGCATGGGACTTGGGCTTGCAATTGTAAATTCCATTGTTACAGACCACCATGGTTCCATAAGAGTGCAGGATAATAAGCCTAAAGGAGCTAAGTTTATAATTGAACTTCCTGTATAATATATTAGAATTTTTATATTTATAGTATGCACTATGATTTTAATAATTAGGAGATAAAATGTACCCGGCAGTTTTAATAGTAGACGATGAAGAAAAAATCATTGAATCCTTAGAAGGAATACTTTCTGATGATGGTTTTGAAGTTCTCCATGCCTTTAATGGATATGAGGCATTAAAAAAAATAGAGATGGAATCTCCAGATATCGTTCTTTTAGATATCTGGATGCCCGGAATGGATGGTATTGAAACATTAAAAGAGATCAAAAAAGTTTACCCGAGTTTGCCTGTGATAATAATTACGGGGCACGGGTCTATTGAATCTGCTGTCGAAGCTACTAAATCAGGAGCTTTTGATTTTCTTGAAAAACCACTTTCAATTGATCGTGTAATTGTGACCATAAATAATGCATTGAATTTTAGACGTCTTGAAGAAGAAAATAAATATTTGAGAAAGAAAACCATTGAAAAAAATTCAATTACAGGTTCAAGCCCTGCTGTAAAAAAATTATATAGAGAGATAACAGAAGCTGCCCCCACAGACGCTTCAATTTTGATTACAGGAGAAAATGGAACAGGTAAGGAGCTTGTTGCAAAAACAATTCATCAACTAAGTTTAACTCCTGAAGGACCGATTATTATAGTAAATTGTGCAGCTATCCCTGAAGCAAATATTGACAGTGAATTGTTTGGTCATGAAAAAGGTGCCATGGGAGAAGACACGGCAAGAAATAAAGGTAAATTTGAACTTGCATCAGGCGGGACTCTTTTTTTAGACGAAATCGGAGATATGAATCTTAAAACCCAGGCAAAAATATTAAGGGCAATTGAATCAAAAACATTTCAGCGCATTGGCGGTGGACGAGTTATCCATATGAATGTAAGAATAATTGTTTCTACTAATAAGGATCTTGAGTTGGAGATAAAAAAAGGAAATTTCAGAGAAGATCTATTCTACAGGCTTAATGTTATTCCAATACATGTTCCGGCATTAAGAGAAAGAAAAGAAGATATAGTTGACCTTGTAAATGTATTTCTTAAGATATTTGCCAGCCAGACTACTGGTCAGGAAAAACAAATAAGTGATGATGTGATTGAGGCCTTTAATAAATATGATTGGCCGGGTAATGTACGCGAACTTAAAAATTTGATAGAAAGGCTTTCCATTATGGTAAAAGGCGATCTTGTTGAACTGAAAGATATCCCGAGCCCATATTTCGGGGATTGTTAATAATTAAATGAGAATTATTGCAGGACAATACAAAGGTCGAAAACTTATAGATATAAAAGGCAAGAAGATAAGACCCACTTCAGATAGAATACGTGAAGCACTTTTCAGTATTTTATCACAAAAGCTTAATAACGCTGTTGTCCTTGACCTTTTTGCAGGAACAGGAGCTCTTGGGCTTGAGGCTTTGAGCCGGGGAGCTGCAAAATCAATTTTTGTTGATAAATCAAAATATGCAATAACAATTATCAATAAAAATATTGAGCTTTTAAACATTGAAAACAAAGCAGACACTGTTTTAATGGATGCATGCATCATACAGAAACAAAAGACAATCTTTAACCAAAAATTTGATTTAATATTCATGGATCCACCCTATGATAAAGATTTTATTGTAAAAATGTTTAAGAATGTAAATTTGTCCGATATGGTGAAAGATGAATCAATATTAATTGCTGAACATTCAATCCGGGACAATGATTTTGATGATATTCTCGGTTTTGGTCTTTTTGACAGGAGAACTTATGGCAGGACAATGATTTCTTTTTTTAGAAAAAATTAATAATTATTTTGAAGGGAATACATCAACATGGGAAATAAATTAAAAAAATTAAGAGTTGCGATCTACCCCGGATCATTTGATCCTCTGACAAACGGACATATTGATGTTATAGAGCGGGGTCATAAAATTTTTGATAAAATTATTGTTGCGGTTTTACATAATCCTTCAAAAAAAGGTCTTTTTTCAGTAGAAGAAAGGATTCTAATGATAAAAGAAACTTTTCAAGGCTGCGATTATATTGAAGTTGATTCCTTTGATGGACTTTTGGTAGAGTATGCTGAAATGCGTGGAGCTACAGCAGTTTTAAGAGGGATGCGGGCAATATCTGATTTTGAAAATGAGTTTCAGATGGCATTGATGAATAGAAGACTTTCAAAAGAAGTTCAGACAGTTTTTCTAATGACAGGTTTGAGATGGATTTTTACAAGTTCATCAATTATTAAAGAAGCAGCGCAATTTGGCGGGGATATAACAAGCATGGTCTCAAGCCCTGTCAAATTAAAACTCGAAGAAAAATTTGAGAAATTGAAAACAAAAAATTATAAATAAAATATATGGATATCTGGCAGCTTAAAATATTTAAAAATGTTGTTGAAAAAAAAAGTTTTTCGTTAGCATCAAAAGCGATTCATCTTTCACAACCAACTGTTAGCAGTCATATCAAGGATTTGGAAGACTATTTTGAATGTAAACTTTTAGATAGGCTGGGTCGAGAAGTAGTTCCTACAAAACCGGGCGAGATCCTCTACTCATATGCAAAAAGAATTGTGAAAATAACACAGGAAGCTGAATCTGCTGTATTTGAATTTTTCGGTAATGTTAAAGGGGATTTGATAATTGGAGGTAGTACAATCCCGGCAGGCTACATAATCCCAAGATTAATAGGACCTTTTTCCAGGCAATTTCCAGGCATTAATATTTCAGTGCTTGCAGGAGATACTGCCCAGATTATAAATAAGGTTGAAGATGGCGAGGCTGAGATAGGCATAGTAGGTGCAAGGACTAAGAATGGGAAAATTCTCCAGGAAAAACTCCTTGATGATGAAATGAAACTCATTGTACCATATAGTCATAAATGGGCTGACAGGGATGAGGTCGATAGCTGTATGCTTTTTGAAGACCCTTTTCTTGTGCGAGAAGAAGGATCAGGCACCTGGAAATCAATATTGCAGAGCATGGAAAATGTCAAACTGGATCCTTCCAATTTGAAAATTGCTGCTCGTATGGGCAGTACTGCTGCAATTATCCAGGGAATTATCAGTAAGGCAGGGGTGTCAATTCTTTCGACAATTGCGGTTCAGGATGATATTACCACTGGCAGGTTAAAGGCATTAAAGGTTAATGATTTAAATTTAAATAGATGTTTTTACATGATAACCCATAAGCGCCGTACCTTGTCTCCAATAGCTAAAGAGTTTTTAAAGTTTTTAAAACAAAGATTTTAATTGAATTTTTTTTCTGATTTGTGAATAAAGCTTGAAATACTGATCTAAAGATGATAACTATACTAATCTTTTTTTCGGGGCGTAGCGCAGTCTGGTAGCGCGCCTGCTTTGGGAGCAGGATGTCGCAGGTTCAAATCCTGCCGCCCCGACCAAGAGATTTCATCCTATTAATTTTCAAATTTTTTTCGAACTCCTTTTTTGAACCCGAAAACAAGATAAATAAGCCATCCTATTCCGGGAATAAAGGCAATAATAAACCATATGACTTTATTTTTAAGAGAGTTAAAGTTTTTTGTAATAACATCAATAAGCGCTATGGTAGTAAGTAACCATAGACCTATACCGGTTAAGATAATAATAGAACTTGTACTCATAGATAACTTAATCCTTTCAATCTATGGGATATTTTTAAAAGTGTGGTCACATATGGTCTGCTATGATTATATTTGTATAAAACCTTGTATGCTTTTTGTCCTGAAATATCTGGATTCCATCCATAATGGTTTAAAAAATTTGCTATGCTGTATATGGCATCAGAGTGCTGAAAAAGATTTATTTCGCCGTCATTATTCCCATCCTTTGCAAGTTTTAATGCATTGCTGGGTAAAAATTGTGAAAGCCCCAATGCTCCTGCATAGGAACCCTTTATTTTAAACAGATCAAGATTTTCCCTTGCTGAATATTTTAATAATGCCTTGAGCTCAATATAAGCCCATTTTGCTTTGCGCCGAGATTTTTTTTCAAATTTTTTCCTGGAAATTTTTTTCTTTTTTGGTATGGATTTGTAAAAATGTTGCCTGATTTTATTATTATTGAGTGCAGCCATAGTAGAAAGAGTGTTAAGAACAAGTCTGTTTCCAAGGTATTTTCCAAATCTTGTTTCAACAAGCAAAATAGCTGTAATTATTGTTTTGTCAACTCCATATTGGTCCTCAGCTTTTTTTAAATTATCTTTATATTTGTTCATGTAAACCGAAGCATTTTTTAAAGCAGTATTTGATACAAATTGGTCATAATCAAGGCTGTATTCAGAATGGATAAAGAATAAGGATATACCTTTGGAATCAAAATGAATATTCTTGTTTGAATATAATTTATTTATTTTTTTTTTGTTAAAGCCGTCTTTTATAAGCTGTTTTTTTAAATCTGAAAATATATAATTTGTATTAAAATTATCTGGGAAAGCATTGGTGGCTTGGAATATTAGTGTTATTATTAGGCATGAGTACAATAAAATGTATTTCATATTTTAAATATTTACTCCTGCAATTGGATTTATTATTTAGTTTACATTGTTTTGG
>CAZTEM010000031.1:0-29691 GCA_964612755.1 uncultured Desulfobacterales bacterium
TGAAGGGGTAGTGAAAAAGAGGCTGGATAGGTGGATAGAGATTAAAAAGAAAAATTAACATAAACACACCGGATATCCAGACAACTGACCGGTATGAAGAAGATAATACAGGAGGTTATTATATTAGGTATATTGTGCCCTCTTCAGCAATATAGATGAAATGATCTGTCAGGAATTAATATAAGGGCTTTATATTATGGCATCCCGACAGATCATATGGATTTAAAACTGCCATTCAACTCCAGTGATGGCATAAACTCCGGGCTGCTTATAACCAAGCCCTTCCACAATATCTACATTGAAAATATTTTCTACTCTTCCAAATATAGACCAGTTATTATTTATGTGTGCTTTTGCAGCTATATCAGTTCTAAAATATGCAGGCATGATTTTATCTCCACGCCATCTTAATCTGGGTCCTGAATAATACCCATGGATATTAAAGTGGAATTTTTCAATATCATAGGAAATGTCCAGATTAAATTTATTTCGAGCAATTTGAACGGTTCTAAATATTTTACCATCTTTTTCAGATTTTGAACTGCAATAGGTATAGTTTCCACTAAAGGTAACACTGGATGTTATAACAGTGGAAAAGGAAAATTCAACTCCTTTGGTAACCGCATTATCTCGATTGGCATACATACCCCTTATTGTTGGATCCGGATTAATTCCGTATACAAAAGCAATAACATTGTCAAGTTTTGTGTGCCAGTAAGAACATTCAAGTTTTATCCTATTTTGTAATAGAGATTGCCTGATTCCCAGTTCCCATGTTTTCCCTTTTTCCGGTTTCAGGTTTAGATTTCCATACTTGGGATCATATAGGTTGAAAAAAGTAGGAGCTTTAAAACTTGTGCCGTAATTAAGATAAGGAATAGTGTGGGTGGTTTGAAAAGTGTAACTGACACCAGCCTTGCCTGTGGCCTGGCTACCGAATTCTTCATGGTGATCATTTCTTAATCCCAGTGATAGGACCAGGCTATCGTCAAGTAAAAGGACCTGATCGTTTAAGTAAAATGAATAAATATCGGTTTCATTGGCAACCTCGCCGTATTTTCCCCATTTTTTCCCTTTCTGCCTTTGAAATTCTGCTCCGAATAAAAGAATATTTCCCATATTCTCCATAGAATTTTCATCCCATATGATATTATAATCTGCAAGGTAATTATCATCCTGATAATAATAGGGTTTGCCATCTCCTCTGTCATAGACCGGAACAATGTCTCCCTTATTATAATAATTTTTCCAGTTCAGGGTAAAATGATTTGTCGGTGCAATTATGGATCCCAGATATCCATCATTTTTATCCAATCCTTTTTTTTCATGGGAAAAATATCCAAGGGTTAGACTGTGTTTTAATGTATCTGTGATTTGATGCTCCAGCTTTATATTACCATTTATATAATCTGAGTCTGATTCTGAATGGGGGTCAGGCAATTGAAATGCCCACCATGGAGTTGCAGGAGAATCCATGGCATAGGATTCTCTGAGTTCAGCATAGTTAAATTTTGATTTAGTATATAGCCAGGAACTCTGGATTTTAAATATATCACTGAAATCATACCCTATATTTAAGCTGGTGGACATATTTTTATAAAATTCTTTATCGTGTACACCGTCACTATTTGTAATGTTGGCGCTTAGAGCATAATTAAACCTGTTTAAAGAGCCGCTGGTATTGGCATATGCCTTTCTCCAATTCAGTGACCCCGCCTCGGTTCCAATACAGAGTTCAGGTTTTCCACTTCCTTTTTGCGTGGTAATTACAATAACACCTGCTGTAGTATTGGAACCATAAATAGCTGCCTGGGGTCCCCTTATTATTTCAATTTTTTCAATTGTTTTAGGGTCAATATGTCCCAGAAAGTTGCCGACACCTCCTCTCATTGCTCCATTGACCTTAATTCCATCAATTACCACAAGAAAATGTCCTTGACCAAAGCCTCTGAGTTTGGGGTAGTTGAAATGACCTGGACCTCCTGCCTGCTTAAATTCAACTCCTGGTGTATACCTGAGGATTTCAGTAAAATCAGTGTAATTATTTTTTTTTATATCTTCTTTTGTTATAATAGTCACTGAATCTGTTAGGTTTTCCATCTTTTTTTTAATTTTTGTACCTGTAACATATATTTCTTCCATTTTAAAAAAAGAATCGGATTGTTCTACTTCCTGGGCACCTGCCTGGTGCAATATTGTGAAAAGGCAAAACACCAATAAAATAATAAATTGTTTTTTCATCCCCTGTTCCTTTGGTTGATATAAAATAAAAAAGCTCCACGCAATTTAATGATGGAGCCATTGATACGTATAAAAACGGTCAGTCAAGATAAAACAACCGATTTATAACATATCAGCATTGATTTAATCGCGAAATCTAATTGCATCTGCGGATGGTAGGTCTTCTGGCTTCCGGCTTTTTGATGATTAAAATGTCCTTCCCAGATAAAATCCAGTGAACATTTTATTGAAGCATTTTATTCGGTTACAGCAGCGCGTCTGCGATGGATTTTCACCATCTTCCCTGTACCTGGCGCAGATTATGTTGTTTTAAGAATTACATTGTCACCTCCTGTTTATTAAGTTTGAATTATAAATTGTTATAGGCGGTTATAGTAAAAAACATGATGAATTTTGTCAATACCATATTATCTATACTTCAGGATCAAACCAAGGAAATATTTTTTCTTAACACTTTTGCGGCACTAAATCCCAATATTAATAAAAGAAGTATTATTCCATATTCGTTAAGCATAGGAATAGGGATAATGCCTCCTGCTGCTTCCTTGACAAACACATCCTTGGTTCCATTTATATCATCTCCGGCTACAAGATTAGTGGCATCCGATTCAAACGCAATAAATCTGCCGTTGGATGACATTGCGGGAAATTGACTATTATTATTTTCCTGTCCACCTGTTGAATCCAGACTCACTATTTCGATATTTCCTATGGCTCCATAAACAATGTTCATAACCGATAAAAAGCTAAATAAAATAAAACCAAATAACAATAAAATATAGGTTTTTTCATCTTTTTTGTTCTCCTCTTAAGCAATTTATCTGTTCTCAATGAGATTATATATTGTTTTTATTATTGTCAATATAGGTTCTTTTGTTTTTTGATGGTGGATTATTGAGAATTGTTTATTGATCTTTTCATTAACGAGTTTTTTGGTTATAATGTTTGTATACATTATCAATCAAAGGAGATATTTATCATGAGATATTTTATAAGATTTATTCTGTGCTTTGCAGCTTTGAGCTTTATCGGATGTGCATCAATTAATACCAATGTTACCAAAGATAATTTTTTTTTAACTGCCACACTATATGATTATATCCTTCATGATCATCTGCCTGGAAATAATGAGCCTGATATGGCATTATTGAATCTTTTTTTTGCAAAGATGCCTAAGGGGGGCGATATCCATCACCATTATTCAGGGACGATCTATGCTGAAACATATCTGGACTGGGTTGGTAAGAAGGGATGGCTTATTGATCCTTGTTCATTAACAATTATAAATCCTTTAAAGAGCCATAAAAATACTTTATGCGATAAAAAACCTTTATCTGTTAAAGAACTTATGTCAGATACTTTGCTTTATAGAAAATTATTAACTCTATGGTCTGATAAAGATTTTAATAATCACAGCCATGAGCAGGTGCCACCGGATTTAAATTTTTTTAATACATTTGACTATTTTCATATGATTTCCGATGAATATACAGATATCGGGCTTCAAATTATCAAAAAAAGAGCTGTTAATGAAAATGTGGCATATATTGAGTCTATGCTGAGTCGGGTGGGTGTTAAGGGTCGTGATTATATTTCTGATATTCAAAGACAGAAGTTTAATAGAAAATTAAGAAAAGCTAAGACTCAGGCACAGGTCAATAAAATTTTGGATAAATTATCCTATGAGTTTACAAAAAATCCAAAATTTGAAGCAAGTTTGAATTCCTTTTTATCCAAGGTTGCAAATGACCATAAAAACATTGATGATAATAATTTTCTTATGCGTTATCAGACATATTGTGTAAGAGTTTTTGGACCTGTCCAGGTTTTTGCAGATTTATTTTCAGGCTATATGGCTGCCATAAAGTCACCTTTGATCGTCGGGGTCAATATTGTTGCCCCTGAAAATAATAAAACCGCATTGGCAGATTATACTTTGCATATGCGGATGTTTAATTATCTTAAAACCAAATATCCCGGCGTGAACAGGGCATTGCATGCAGGCGAATTAACTCTTGGCATGGTAAGACCCAAAGATTTATTGTTCCATATAAACCAGGCACGAAAAATAGCAGATGCCCAGAGAATAGGTCATGGTGTGGATATTTCGTATGAGACAAACCCCATTGCATTATTGGAAGACTTAAAAAACCACTCTGTTATTGAGATAAATTTAACCAGCAATAGTTTTATTCTCGGTGTTGAAAAAAACAGGCACCCTTATCTTATTTATTCAAAATATAATGTCCCCATGGTCATATGTACAGATGATTCCGGTGTGTCAAGAAATAACCTGACCAATGAATATCTTATCCTGGCAACAAGGTATAAACCATCCTATGGTCAGATAAAACAATATGTTTATAATTCAATAAAATATTCGTTTTTATCGGAACAAGATAAAATAATGGTATCAAAGAGAATAGAAAAAAGTTTTTTGAGTTTTGAAAAGGATATGGCTGCTTTGTATGACCGGCTCAGTTTTTGACGTAACAAATATACTCACTGAGATAAAATGTAAAGTAATTGCAGAAAATTTATCATTACTCATGGGTTATGTAAAAGATATTTAATTTTATTCATGAAAAATATCGAAAGCGTAAAATATTTAAGAAATTGGGAATTCAAGGGTTTTGAAATCCGGATTGTTGAAAAAAGCTACCATTTATTTCCCAAACACATTCATGACGGAATTTATACACTCAGTTTGGTGGAAAGTGGCGGTAGTTTCTGTCTTGGTAAAAACAATCCCCATTCTTATATTAAAAAAGATCATATGGCCTTGATTAATCCTGGTCAGGTTCATTCCTGCGTTCCCCCAAAAGATAGATTTGTGTCATATATAACCTTTAGTATTGATGAGCAGTTTATGAAAAAAATTGCAGTGGACATTTTTGAGAAAAATAATTATCTGCCTGAATTTTCAAATCCAGTGATGGATAACCATATGATTTCAAAGTTGTTTAAAAATCTGGCTTATTTTTTTACAATCAATAAAGATCACTTTGCATTGGAAGTAAACCTGGTCTCATCTCTTGGACAACTCTTATCTGAATATGGTCACCATAAAAAAAAAGATAGTTCAATCAAAAAAAATAATCCAGCAGTAAGAAAATCAATTGAGTTCCTAATGGATCATCTTGGAGATAATATTTCCTTAGATGAGCTGGCACGAGCATCAGGAATAAGCAAGTTTCATTTTTTAAGACTGTTTAAGGAAGCAACTGGTCTCCCGCCTCACCAGTTCAGAACGCAAAAGCGAATCGAGTTTTCTAAAAGATTGATCAAAAAAGGCACTCCACTATCTCAGGTTGCCCTTTTGTCCGGATTCACAGACCAAAGTCATTTCACCAATCGATTCAGGCTACTGACAGGTTCATCACCTAAACAATATTCTGAAAATAAATAATTTTTTTAAAAAAGCAATTTCATACAATAATCCTCCTTCTGATAATGTTTTCATATATAAATTATTAGTTTTAAAAAAAGGAGGTCTCTTATGAAAAGCTTAATTCTGTATGATTCACTCGGAAGAAATACTGAAAAAGTTGCCTGGCAGATTAATGATACACTAAAGGGTTTAAACAATAATGTTGACTGCATAAAAGTTCAACCTGAGATTGATATTAATTTTTTTGAATACGACCTTGTTTTTTTGGGCTCGCCTGTTATTGACTGGTTGCCTACGAAACAGATAATGGGTTATTTAAAAAAGAAACTTCAATTTTATAGCGAGCAAAGAGAAATAATACCGTCATCACCCTTGAGAGTAAATAAATATGGCATATGTTTTTGTACTTATGCAGGACCCCATATCGGCAAAAACGAAGCTATTCCTATGACCATGTGGTTACAGTCATTTTTGGAGCATCTTGGATATACTGTTATAGATCAATGGCATATTGTAGGTCAGTTTCACAAAAAGACTGATATGAATACGCAGGGACGTCTGGGGAATATCTTAGGTCGCCCGAACGAAAAAGACTTGGTTTTTGTTGAAAATAGAACAAAAGGCGTTATGAGCGCTTTGACCAATTTGGCTTCAAATAATTAGACATAGGCGCACTCTTTGATTATGGTCATAAAACAATGAATGGATATAAAATACAAATAGAGAGCAATATCAGGAGAAAATGATTAAAAAAAACATCGCGAAGATTTAGGATTCACTATCAAATCGTTGATTGTTTCATATCATGCTCAAGCATCTTATAAAATATCCTGTTTAATATTAGAAACTTGTTTTTTATATAATTTATATGGTATGGAAATTACAATCAAGTATTGGTTTTTTATATTTGATTTATTTTCAGTAAATAAATTATCGGAGGAAGTTTAGATGAAGAATGTTGTTATTGTAAGCGGTGCCAGGACTCCAATCGGTTCATTTGGCGGCTCTTTGAAAAGTGTATCAGCTATTGATCTTGGAACCCTTGCCATGAAAGGTGCTATTAAAAAAGCCGGTTTAAAACCTGTTGCAAGTGCATTCCAGAAAGAACTCGGTCCTGACGCACTTAAAGATCAGGGATTGCTTGATCTTGAAAAACAAGGTTATGATTATGATGATTCAGCTCAGGAAATTGCAATAGATGAAGTTATTGTAGGTAATGTCCTCCAGGCAGGTCAAGGACAGAACCCTGGAAGACAGACAATGATAAGAGCAGGTATTCCAAAAGAAACTCCTGCGTTTACCCTTAACAAGGTTTGTGCATCAGGACTTAAGGCAATTGCCTTAGGCGCACAGTCTATAATGGTTGGGAATGCTGATATTGTACTTGCAGGTGGTCAGGAAAGCATGAGCAATGCACCCATGGCTTTACCCAAGGCAAGATGGGGTCATAGAATGGAATTGACCGGAAAAGGGGATATATATGACCTTATGGTTTTTGATGGTCTGTATGAAATCTTTTACGGATACCACATGGGATTAACTGCTGAAAATATTGCAGACAAATATGGGATTTCCCGGGAAGATCAGGACAAGCTTGCTTTATTAAGCCACCAAAGAGCCTTTGGTGCAGTAAATGATGGGACTTTTGCCAAGGAAATTGTTCCTGTCTCATTTATATCAAGAAGAAAAGAAGTGATTGTTGATAAAGATGAGCGCCCCATGGAAACAAGCATGGAAAAACTTGGTAAACTTCGACCTGCGTTTAAGAAAGACGGAAGCGTAACAGCAGGTAATGCTTCAGGTATTAATGATGCAGCAGCAGCTGTCCTTTTAATGAGTGAAGAAAAAGCAGATGACCTGGGGCTTGAAAAACTTGCAAAGGTAAAAGGCTTTGCATCGGGCGGTCTTGATCCTGCTTATATGGGTATGGGCGTTGTTCCTGCAGTCAAAAAAGTACTTAAGCAGACTTCCATGACAATTGATGATATTGATCTTTTTGAACTTAATGAAGCTTTTGCCTCCCAGGCAATAGGGTGTATGAAAGAACTTAATATTGATATTGAAAAACCAAATGAACTTGGCAGTGGTATTTCCCTTGGGCACCCAATAGGTTGCACAGGTGCAAGGCAAGTGGTAACAGCTATTCACCAGATGGAGAGAAAAGGATATTCCACAGGTCTTATTACCATGTGTATTGGTGGTGGTATGGGAATGGCAATGGTCCTTGAAAAATAATTTTATAATAATATTTTAAGATTAAGTGAAAACAGCTGCCTGCTAAGTTTTTTTTAAGGCAGCTGTTTTGTTTTATATAAACAATAGAATAATCAAGATTAAAAAAGATGAATAAAAATAAATATAAAATTGGTGTTATTTCCGATACCCATGGGTCTATTAATCCGTATATCAAAAATGTTTTTAAGGGTGTTGATCATATTATTCATGCAGGAGATGTATGTGGCAGGGATGTGCTTGAATATTTAGAACAAATTGCTCCTGTCACAGCTGTTAAAGGTAATATGGATTTTGGAGATATTAGTGAAAAATTAAAAGCAACTGAGTCTGTCCGGTTTGGAAAAGCCTATATTTATGTATTGCATATACCGAATATGCTGGATATAGAACCTGAAAGAGACGGGTTTAATGTTATTGTGACAGGTCACACCCATATTCCTAAGATAAATACAAATAATGGTGTACTATATCTGAATCCCGGGAGTGCGACCTTTCCCAAAAAGCAAAACAATGCAACAGCAGCTCTTTTGCATATTAATGGAGAAGATATAAATGCTGAGATTATAGAGCTTAAATGATAATGATTTTATCTTTACTTAGGTAAATATAAATGATAATAATAATGAGTTTTGAGACAGGTGTTTTTTAATATTTGGATAATTAATATAACGGAGTGTTTTTATTATGGATATTCCAAGAAAGCTGGGAATTTTGATATATAGTATGGTACCGGCTATAGTTGGTGGTGGAATTGTTTTTCATTTTTTTGGAAGTTATACTCAGGTCATAATTTATGAGATTCTTCTGGCTTTTGCTACCTTAGGTCTAATAAGGAAATAATCAGGAAAGAATCGGTGATAATTTGGGGCAAAATACTTCCGAGAGAGATGTTTTTATATTTTTTCTTGTGCTTTTTTCTGTTTCATTGTTTTTTACATGGCAGGTTATTGCACCGTTTTTCTCAATTATCATACTCGGAATAGTCTGTGCCGGAATTTTTCATAGCTTTTACAAGTTATTATCAAAAAAAGTACAGCCTTCGATTGCTTCTTTTATTATCTGTGTTTTAATTTTTTTCATAGTATTCATTCCTGTGCTTTTTTTTATAGGTGTTGTCTCAAAAGAAGCATTTGACCTTTACCTCATGGGTAAAGATGCTGTGTTCAGCGACCATCTTAAAGCCTTATTCCAAAAAACTCAATTAGTTGAAAGGCTGAACAGAGTTCTTGCCTATGCCGGGATTGATCAGACATTATCTTTTGATGATCTTATAAATCCTGTATCTGAACTTGGTAAAACCATAGGTTTCTTTTTATTTGAAAAAGCAAGATTTATAGCATCTAATATTTTCAAATTTGTTTTTTATTTTTGTTTTATGCTTATCATTGTTTTTTATTTTTTATTGGATAATGTTAAGGTTATTAAATTTATTAATGACCTTTCGCCTCTGGCAGACAAAGATAATGAAAAATTATTAAGAAAGTTTATGGATATGGCAGGAGCGGTCCTTTTAGGTAATGGACTTGGTGGGCTTATTCAGGGCGTTACAGGTGGGTTGGTTTTAATGTTTCTGGGAGTCAGTTCTCCATTTTTATGGGGTATTATTATGGCTTTTCTTGCATTTTTACCCATTGTGGGAATTGGACTTGTGCTTGTCCCGGCAGGTTTTTTATTGATATTACAGGGACGTGTGACTGCCGGAATATTTTTAATTGTTTTTTACGGGTTTTTATCCTGGAGTGTTGAATATATACTAAAACCAAAAGTGGTTGGCGACCGGGTTAGAATGCATCCTTTGATTGTATTCTTTTCAATAATCGGAGGTCTTAAAATTTATGGGATGATAGGAATTATTTATGGTCCTTTAATAATGACTTTATTTTTTACATTATCTGAAATTTATTTTGCAAATTACCAGGCTTTAATTGAGCCTGCGAAGTTTAATAACAAGGAATAAAATAATTGGAGCTTAATAGTTAAATGGTAAGTATGGAAGAAAATCATATCAATATTGAAACAGAGATGCAGCAATCATATCTTGAATATGCCATGAGCGTAATTATAGGAAGAGCTCTTCCCGATGTGAGAGATGGGTTAAAGCCGGTTCACAGGCGTGCTCTTTTTGCAATGCAGCAGCTAAGAAATGATTATAATAAGCCCCATAAAAAATCTGCGCGTATTGTTGGTGATGTTATTGGTAAGTATCATCCCCATGGTGATTCAGCTGTCTATAATACAATAGTCAGGATGGCCCAGGAGTTTTCTTTAAGATATATTCTTGTGGATGGACAGGGTAACTTTGGTTCTGTGGACGGTGACTCGGCAGCAGCAATGAGGTATACGGAAATCAGGATGAAAAAGATTGCCCATGAGATGCTGGCTGATCTTGAAAAAGAAACTGTTGAGTTTGCGCCTAATTATGATGAAACCCTTGAAGAACCTGTTGTTTTTCCGACAAAATTTCCAGCTTTGCTTGTTAATGGATCATCAGGCATTGCTGTTGGTATGACAACAAATATTCCACCCCATAATTTAAGTGAAGTAACCCAGGGGTTGATAGCCTTAATTGATAACCCTGATATGGATGTGACCGAATTAATGGAATATATCCCGGGTCCTGATTTTCCCACATATGGTTTTATTTCAGGGCGCCAGGGGATTGTTGATGCCTATACAACGGGAAGAGGTGTGATCCGTATGCGGGCAAGGCTTGAAGTTGAGGAAAATAAAAAAACAAAGCAGGAAACTATTGTTGTAAGTGAGCTGCCATATCAGGTAAATAAAGCAAAACTTGTTGAGAAAATTGCAGAGCTTGTAAGGGACAAAACAATTGGCGGGGTCTCTTATGTGAGGGATGAATCTGACCGACATGGTATGCGAATGGCAATTGGTCTTAAAAAGAATCAGATCGCTGAGGTTGTGATAAATCAACTTTATAAGCACACCAGTATGCAATCAAGTTTTGGAATTATTTTCCTTGCTGTTGTAAATGACAGACCTGAACTTTTGACTTTAAAAGAGATTCTTGAACATTTTGTCGAACATAGGAAAAATGTAATAACAAGAAGAACCATATTTGATTTAAATAAAGCTGAGGCAAGAGCGCATATTTTGGAAGGTCTCAGAATAGCATTGAGTAACCTTGATGAGGTTGTAAAACTTATCCGCGCTTCAAAGTCACCTGAAGAAGCAAGACTTGCCTTGATGGGACAATTTGAATTATCTAAGATTCAGGCCCAGGCAATACTTGATATGCGGCTTCAAAAGCTTACAGGTCTTGAAAGAGAAAAAATAGATCAAGAGTATGAAGCTCTTTTAAAAGACATCACATGGTTTAAGGAAATACTTGGAAGTACAGAGATCGTAAAAGGGATAATCAAGGATGAACTTAGCGCACTGAAAGAAGAGTATGGTGATGAAAGGCGTACTGAAATTATAGATGCTGTAGATGATATTAACCTTGCAGATATGATAGCTGAAGAAGATATGGTGGTTACTATCACCAAAAGCGGTTATATAAAACGTAACCCAATTACTCTTTATTCAAAGCAGCATCGTGGTGGAAAAGGTAAAATGGCAATGGCAACAAAAGATGATGATTATGTTGAACATCTTTTTGTGTCTTCAACCCATTATACTTTTATGTTTATTACAAATTTTGGTAAGGTATATCAGTCAAAGGTTTATGAATTGCCCATTGCCGGAAGATCAAGCCTTGGAAAAGCAATTGTAAATTTTTTAAACCTTGATGAAGGAGAAAAACTTGCAACAGTCCTTGTGGTCCCTGAATTTGTAGATAATTGTTTTGTTGTAATGGCAACAAAAAAAGGCAGGGTGAAAAAAACCGAGCTTATGTTATATTCAAGACCCAGATCAGGAGGTCTTATCGGGATTAAACTTGCTGAAGGTGATGAATTGATTTCAGCGAGGATCACCAATGGAAATGATGATATAATATTAGGTTCAGACAATGGCAAGGTCATAAGATTTAATGAAAATGATGTGCGGGCAACTGCCAGAGGTTCAATGGGTGTGAAAGGTATGACCATAGGGAAGGATGGTGTGATCGTAGGAATGGAAATCAGTTCCCATGGCACTTGTCTTCTTTGTGTTACAGAACATGGATTTGGCAAAAGAACCTATATCAAAGAATATAAAACCCAAAATAGAGGCGGCAAAGGCGTTTTTTCAATTAAGACTTCTGAACGTAATGGAAAGATGGTTTCTCTTCTTTTAGTTGATGATAATGAAGAAATTATGATGATAACTGATAAAGGAAAACTTATCAGGACACCTGTAAAAGATATGTCCATTATCAGCAGGCATACAAGCGGAGTCAAACTTATAAATTGTGATCCAAAAGAAAAACTCATTGCAGTTGGAAGAGTACCGGAGCAGGAAGAAGAAGATGAAGAAAGTGAAGAAGATAATGGAGTAGAACCTTTGTCCTCATAAATAAAATGATGGGAGAATGGGAAAAAAAGTTCATAAGGGCAATGGCCACAGAGAGAGATTAAGACAAAAATTCTTTGCAGGAGGTCTTGCAGGATTTTTAGACTATGAGGTTATTGAACTTCTTCTTATTTTAAATACCCCGCGCAGGGATTGTAAGGAGACTGCCAAAGAGTTATTAAAGAAGTTTAAAACATTGCAGGCAGTATTAGAAGCAGATCCCGGAGAACTTCAACAGGTTAAAGGTGTAGGTAAAACCAATGTTTTTGGTCTTCAATTTATCAAAGAAGTTGCTGATCGTTATTTAGAGAAAAAAATAATTGCAAAAGATGTTGTCAAAAACCCTGATGATTTGATAAAATATATACATTATTCAATTGGCAATAAAAACAGAGAGTATTTTGCCGGAATTTTTCTTGATGCAAAAAATAAGGTTTTAGCATCGGAAATTTTATTTCAGGGCAGTTTGACTTCAAGCTCGGTTTATCCAAGAGAAGTGATAATTAAAGCTTTGCAGCATCAATCAGCAGCAATGATTTTTGCACATAATCATCCTTCAGGAGATATCTCACCATCTCCTGAAGATATTGCAATTACCAGAAGACTTGTTTTTGCATTGAATTATGTTGGTATTATTGTCCATGAACACTTGATAACAGGCGGTGGTGAATTTTATAGTTTCCACGAAAATGGCTATATTGAGAAATTTAAACAAGAATTTGATTATAATAATAAAAAGAGTCAATAAATAGAATTTGAATGATCAAGATAATAAACCTGATTGTTATGGGAACCTTGAAAAAGTATTTCCCATGACTGAAATTGGTCTTAGAGAAACGCCGGTCTATTGCAGATATGAATGCGTTTATAAGACTGATTGTTTAAAAAAAGCACTTATGACAAACAAAGGCAGTAATGTTGAGGAAGAGCTTTTACAAAGGGGCACTAAGGCAGGAACCATTGGTTTTTTTGAAAGATGGTCCCGAAAAAAGCAGCTTGATAGAAAAAAGGATAAGTAATATGAAATCAATTCGAGATATTGATGTTTCAGATAAAAATGTTTTGGTGAGAGTGGATTATAATCTACCCATGGATGAAAATCAAAAGATCACTGATGATAATAGAATCAAAGCAACTTTGCCTTTGCTCGAATATTTAATAGGCAAGGGAGCTGCCATGATATTAATGTCCCATATGGGTAGACCAGACGGAGAAAAAATTCAAAAATTATCCCTTGCACCGGCAGCAACCCGTTTGTCAGAACTATTAAATCAAAAAGTCAGTTTTATTGATGATTGCCTGGGTCAAAAAGTCGAAGAAAAAGTAAAGCAATTAAAAAAAGGCGATATATTGTTATTGGAGAATTTACGTTTTTATAAACAGGAAAAGTCCAATGATCCGGATTTTGCAAAAAAACTTGCAGGTCTTTGTGATATTTATGTGAATGATGCCTTTGCAGTTTCCCATCGTGACCAGGCTTCCATTACAGGTATTACCCAATATGCTCCTGTATCTGTTGCAGGTTTTCTCCTTGAAAAAGAATTAAAATCTTTTTACGATTCTGTGGAAAACCCCAAAAGACCCCTTGTGGCAATTATTGGCGGAGCAAAAGTTTCAGGTAAGCTTGAAGCATTGGAAAATATGTTGAAATTTGTTGATAAATTAATTATTGGCGGAGCAATGGCAAATACCTTTCTTAAAAGCCAGGCAATTGATACAAAGGGATCTTTGATTGAAAATGATCTTGTTGATACAGCAGCTGAAATTGTGAAAAAAGCAAAGGCAAAAGGAGTGGAACTGCTTTTGCCCATAGACCTTATTGCCGCTGATAAACTTGCTAATGATGCTTTGATAAAGGAAGTTGACCTTGATAATATCCCTGATAACTGGATGGCTCTAGATATCGGACCTAGGACAGGTGAACTTTATGCAAAGGCTATTGCTGATGCCGGGACAATCGTATGGAATGGACCCATGGGAGTATTTGAAATGGATAAATTCATTGGCGGGACTCAAAAGATTGCAAATGCAGTAGCTGAGTCAAATGCTTTTTCTATTATTGGAGGAGGAGACACAGGTCTTGCAGTCAAAAAATGTAATATTGCTGATAATGTAAGTTATATTTCAACAGGCGGAGGCGCTTTTTTACACCTTATGGAAGGGAAACAATTACCAGGAGCAAAAGTATTGGAATAAGATAAATTTTTTCTGATTAATAAAAGGAGGGTAATAGTGGCTTTTAAAACAAGGAATGAATTGAGTTGGGAAGAGAGACTTCGCAGATCCTATTATGAAGTTTTGCGGGATGAACTTGATCATTTTATGTTGCAGTATTCTCTTGTTGATTCCTATAATAATTTTGTTCGTCAGAAAATGCCTTACCCTTTTGTTGAAACAAGAGAGCTTAAGCCTCGAGCCAGAATTCCATGTACGGAATTTGAAGCTCAAAATTCATTTCTTGTTGTTTTTTTTGAAGAGGCTATTAAAGATATTCATAAAAAATATATCAGATTTTTTGATGCTAATAAGACAACAAAGGCAAATCTCCTTGACCATCATACTTTTCCCAATATAGATAAGTTTGATAAACAAATGAAGTTTTTTGAAACAGAAGATTTTTTTTCTTTTCTGGAATCAATGCTGCCTGTGGATTATGCGTTATTGATTCAACGGAATACTTTGAAAAAAGTAAAATATGCCCTTACTCATTTCCATGTACGTATAGATTGGCCCATAGCAGAAGCTGCTGAAGACCTTGCTAAAGAATTGAGGTATATATCCAAAGATCTATATGAGAATGGAGATAAATATGCAGAAAACCTTCAGAAAAAGTTTTTTGAATATTATGGGATACCCCTTATGGCAGGGGGGCGGCGAACAGCTGCTATTATTGCAGCACAATATTTTAAAAGGTTCAGCGGTATCTCAACAGTATATGTCGGGTCCAGTGAATCAAGAAATCTTCTTATAATTGGTGAACAGGGAATATCAAAGTGCATCCTTGTTAAATTGTCCAATAAACAGATAACTGAAATGGTAAAAGCATGTGACCCTGAAATAGAGATGACCAAAGCCAGGTTTATTAAGCATTATGTGGTTGCACGGGAAGGAGATTCATATATATCAATTTTTAATGTAAGATATGCACATACTCCCCATGCAATTTTTCCTGATGGCGGTAAATTAAGGGAGCTTAATCCTGATATTAACTGGCTGAGTGTTAATTCTGAATGTATTTTGCCTAAACCGTTTGTAAAAAATTATGCACCACTTCAATACAAGATGATTTATACCTGATTTATTTGTGAAGCTTTTTTTTCATGGCTGTTTCATCGCAGTCTGGAAATTTTACACAGAACATGCAGTCTGACCATATTTTTTTAGGAAGTTCAGCCATATCAATTAAGTGAAAATCAAATTTTTTAAAAAATTGTGGTCTATATGTTAGAACAAACAGGTCAAAGACTTTGAACACAAGAGCTTCCTGAATACATCTATCCACTAAAAGAGTTCCTATGCCTTTTTTTTCATATCCTTTTTTAACAGCAAGGGATCTAATCTCGGCAAGGTCTTCCCAGCAGAATTGCAGGGCACAACAGCCAAGAATTTCAGGGGTATTCTCATCTTCATATACCCAGAAATCTCTTAAGTGGTCATATAATTGACTTAAGGGACGAGCAATTAGTTCACCTTGATCTCCATAATATCTAAGCAGGGAATGAATCCCGGGAATATCGTTGATCATAGCCTTTCTTATCATTTTTTTGAATTTCCTTTTTTCAGAATAAGCGCCTTTACAATGGAAGGACTATTAATTTTATTATAAATTTTTCCTGTATTGGAATCCATGTATATCATTTTTGTATTGTCAGGTATATCAAAAAATTGATATTCTTTTTGTGAAATTGTTTTTTTCATGAAATCTATCCATATGGGCAAAGCCAGTGCAGCACCTGTTTTATGGTTCCCAAGAGAGCTTGAATCATCATTGCCAACCCATACACCAAGGGCAATATCAGGGCTGAACCCAATAAAAAGAGCATCTTTATAATCATCAGTTGTGCCTGTTTTACCTGCAATGCTTCTTTTTATAAAATTTGCCTTTTTACCAGTGCCTTCACGGATTACACCCTGGAGCATATCACATATAATGGCTGCATCCTGCCGGGACATTACCCTTTTTTTTTCAGGTCTTGCAATATATAGAATTTTATTGTCAGAATTTTTTATTTTTTTAATTGCAAAGGGCTTTATAAAAGTCCCCATATTTGTAAAGCTTGAATAAGCAGAAGTTAATTCAAGTAATGAAACTTCTGAAGTGCCAAGGGCAAGAGAAAGATCTGGTGTTAAAATAGATTGTATGCCGGCTTTTTTTGCAAAATTAATTACATTATTGATTCCTATGGTGTCAAGAAGCCTCACTGCACAGGTGTTTTTAGATAGAGCAAGGGCTTTTCTTAATGTTATTTCTCCAAGAAAAGAATCAGAATAATTTTTGACTTCCCATTTGCTTTGCCCATATCCCTTGGCAAACTTGAGGGGAGTATCAAGAATAGTTGAATTCTGGGAAAAACCTTGTGTTATGGCACAGGCATATATTAGGGGTTTAAAAGCTGAACCTGGCTGTCTTTTTGCAAGAGTTGCCCTGTTAAATTTGCTTGTTTTAAAATCTATGCCTCCCACCATGGCAGAAATCATACCCGTAGATGGTTGGATGGCTATAAGGGCACATTGGGGAGTATGGCCTGCATGCTTTTGTTTTTTAAATTTTAAGATACTGGATTCGGCAATTTTTTGGAGCTTTATGTCAAGGGTTGTATAGATATTAAGACCCTTTGTTAAAATATTTTGTGCACTGAATTTGGTTTTAAGCTTTTTTTTTATATGTTCAATAAAATATGGTGCAATATCTTTATCTTTATCAGCATTGCCCTTTAAAACAGGTTCTTTAAGAGCAAGGTCATATTCTGCTTTAGAAATTTTTTTTTCCTGGAGCATTTGAGTTAAAACAAATTTTTTTCTATTGCCTGCAAGCTCCAAATTATTTAATGGCGAGTACAGAGCCGGGGCTTTAGGTATGCCTGCTAATAAAGCTGATTCTCCAATGGTGAGGTCTTTTGCCTTTTTATGGAAAAAAGTCAGGGCAGCTGCTTCAACACCATATGCTCCATTGCCAAAGTAAATTTGATTTAAATACATTTCAAGAATTTCGTTTTTTGTATATCTTCTTTCTATCTGCAGAGTCAATATGGCTTCTTTTATTTTTCTGGTTAATGTTTTTTCAGAAGATAAAAAAAGTGTTTTGGAAAGTTGCTGGGTTAAGGTGCTTGCTCCCTGTTTTAAGCTCATTGCAGCAATATCTTTAAACAAAGCTCTGGCAATGGACTTAAAATCAATACCAGAATGGGAAAAAAAGAGTCTGTCTTCGGTTGTGATAATGGCAGTAATAAGGTTTGGAGAAATGTCCTTAACAGAAACAGGGAAACGTCTATAAAGATAAAGCCTGGCAATGAGTTTATCATTGTTGGAGTATATATTTGTAACTCTTGCAGGCTTAAATTGCTTTAAGGAGTTTATCTGGGGTAAATCATGCATAAAACTTAAGAAAAAACCTGAAGAAATGCCGGTTATGATTCCGATGATGACAATAAAAAAAATAATGAAATCGGTTTTTTTAAGATGCAATATTATTCCAAACTATCCTGATATCATTCCGATGAATTTATTAACCACCTGGTTAAATTCTTCATCTGTAAATGGTTTATGAAGAATTTTATTAATACCTGATTTTTCAAGTATGGTGTTGTTAACTTTTATATCTCCGTCTTTATTCTCAATAAAATCACTTTGAGTCGTGATCATTATAACAGGAAGTTCCTGGCGTGTAAATTTTTTTCTAATTTCCATTGTAAGCTCAACTCCACTCATGTTTGGCATGTTGAGGTCGGTAATGACAAGGTCTGGTTTTGATTTGAGAATTTCTGGCATTACTTGTTCAGGAAGGTTAAAAAGTATGGGTTCAAACCCTATCATAGTAAGCTTATTCTGGTAAAGTCTCAGCATCATTTTAGAATCATCCACCACAAAAATACTTGGTGAATTACCATCATTTTTTTTGGCTTTATCATTTTTTGAGGCTTTTTGGGAAATTGTTTCAGCTAATTCTTCAATGCCTTTGCCCTTAAGTATGCTAAGAAATTGTTCCCTTGTATTGGGATCAGCTTTTGTAACAAGGTGAGTTTCGGCCTGGGCTAAAAAAGATTCTTCCTCAATTAAAAAGTTATAAATATTACTTGCTTCTGAATCTATTAAGGCTGCAACTGCATTTTGTGAATCATTTGATCCTTCCCGGACAATGTTTTTAAGTCCTGCAACCAATGCTTTTGAAAGGTTTTTATCTATTGCTCGTGCAGCGCTCATCCTGACACTTTCCACAGGGTCTTGAAGTCCCTGGGCAAGGCAGATAGCAGATTTTTGAGAAGGCAGTCTTTCCATTGCCTCATAGGCAGCTTGTCTAATATTAGCATCTTTGGGCTGGGTGTTAATAATTTCAATAATTGAATTAACTGCACTTGTATCGCCTATATATCCAAGAGTCGTGATAAGATGCACCATGTAATCTGCTTCAGCATTACCAAAAGCTTTGGTTAAAATCGGGACTGCTTTTCCTCCTATTTTCATGATTTGATCAATGGCTGTATCTCTTACAATTGTACTATCTGAGTCTAATAAGGAGGTGAGCTTGTCCAGGGAGTATGAATCTTGAATCCCGGCAATAGCTTCGATTGCTATTTTAATTGTGTCTTCATCGCATTCTGTGACAAAGTTAATAAGATTATCAACCCCCTGTTTACCCCCGATTTCGGCAATGGCGTAAACAGCTGCATTTTTAACATTAAAATCAGAGTGAGCCATAAGAGGAGAAAAAGCATTAAGTGTTTCAGGAAGTCTGAGCACACCTAAAGCTTTAGTTGCTTCAACAAGTATTGTAGAATCTTTTTCCTTTTTTAACACTTTGATGATAGCAGGTGCAGCATCAACTAAATTGAGTTCACCTGCAGCCTTTATAAACATAACTTTAGCCTGATTATCATTTTCTTCAATGTATTTTATAACAAGTTCTGTATTGCCATAAGATTTATCAAGAATCAGTTCATATAAAGATTCTAAGATTTCAGGTTCAGACATTTCAATTTTTGTTAAATATTCGAGCAAAGGATAAGCAATTTCTTTATCAGCTTTGCCAAGTTCAAGTAATGCTTTTTTTTGTAATTCCGGATTGACATGTGAATCAGAGGCGAATTGCAATAGGGCTTTTGCTTTAACAATATCTTTTTCGCCAAGGCAAAATTTCAATTCATCAATAAATTCAACAGGATTAATTCCGGTCATAGTGCCCTCCTTGTCTATTTGAATTGATAAAAAGTGGATTGTAAATATCTTTGTGATTTGAAAAGGTCTGTCACATTGACTAACGATTCTGTGGACCCGATGAGTAAATATCCATCAGGTTCAAGTACTTTTGCAATATTGGTATATATTCTTTTTCTATCTTCTTCTGTAAAATATATCATGACATTCCTGCATAAAATTATATCAAATTTGCCAATACCTATAAAAGGTTTCATGAGATTCATTTTTTTAAATTGCACCATGATCCTTATTTCATCGTTAATACGCCATTTGTTTTCTTTTTCATGAAAATATTTATTGAGTTCTTTTTGTTCAAGCCCTCGCGATACTTCAAATTTATTATAAAGACCATAACTTGCCTGGGCTACTGCTGCATCGGAAATATCTGTTCCCAGCAGTTTTATATTATAATTATTATTGGTGATCCCCATTTTATTTAAAATTATGGCAATACTATAAATCTCTTGACCTGTGGAACTGGCAGCGCTCCAAAGTTTTATTGTAGGCTTTAACTGGGATTGTTTTGATTTTTTATCTATAAGGTCAGGCAAAATTTTATATTGCAGCAGTTCAAAAGGTGATTTGTCCCGAAAAAAATAGGTTTCATTTGTTGATATGGCATCGATTATTTTTTCTTCAATTTTTTTTGAAATATCTGCTTTTGCTTTAAGATATAAATCTTTAAAACTTGTGCAATTGTATTTATCAAGCAAAGGGTATAATCTGGTTTCTAAAAGATATTCTTTGCCTGGTTCCAGAGCAATACCTGATGAGTCATATATGTATTTTGTGAATAATTGGAACTCATCTGGGCTTACTTTAGCTCTTGCCATAATATTATGCCTGATTTATAAGTTTAAATGATATTGACGGTTCTGGTGATTTCATCTGCGATTTTGTCCAATGGTGCAATAACATCTGCAATTCCTGATTCTATTGGTTTTTTTGGCATTCCATACACTGTACAGCTTGGTTCATCCTGAGCTATTATCAGGCTGCCTGTATTTTTCATCTGCAGCAGCCCTTCAGAACCATCAGATCCCATACCAGTCATAATAACACCGGTTGCTCTGCCCACATAATGCTGGGCAATTGATGCAAAAAGATAGTCGGCAGAAGGCTTGCAGCTGTTTATTGGCGGATCATCAGTGATCTTTATTTTTCTTGCAATACCATCGGCTCCGGCAACTATTTTCATCTGCTTACCGCCCGGGGCAATATAAATTTTGCCTATTTCAATAATATCACCGTCCTGAGCCTCTTTTACTTTAAGTTTTGACTTGCTATTTAAACTGTTGGCAAGAGATTTAGTAAATAAAGGTGGCATATGCTGTACAATAAGAACAGGAGCTCCAAGATCTGCAGGCAATTTAGGAATCATTGCTGAAAGAGCATTGGGTCCTCCTGTTGAAATTCCGATTCCAACTATTTCAGAAGGTGTGTTCCTGTTTCTTTTTTGAATAGTTTTTATTGGTGCTTGCCGAATAACTGGCTTGGAGGTCACACAGGGGGCAGAAATTTTATTTTTTATTTTATTCCGTGTAAGCTTCTGCCTTTTAAGCAGGTTGACCATTGGTAAAAGAGCTTGTTTTACCTTTTCAAAATTTTCTGCCATGGAGCCGTGATCAGGCTTGGGTACAAAATCAAAAGCTCCAAGCTCAAGCGCTTTTATGGTCATTTCACTGCCTTGCTGGGTAAGGGTACTCAGCATTATGGCAAGGGGTGGTGATTCCATCCGGTTTAGTTGCTTTAGGACCTCAATACCATTGACTTCAGGCATTTCTATATCCAATGTAAGAAAGTCAGGTTTAAGAGTTTTAATCTTTGAGAGGGCTATTTTCCCATTATTTGCAACGCCGATTATCTCAATGCCCGGAACTTCCTTTAGAACATCACCAATAATTTTTCTATATACAATAGTATCATCTACTATTAAAACTTTTAATGTATTCATTATTCTTTTAACACTTCATCTATATCAAGGATTCCTATTAATGAATTTTCAGTCTTTAAAACACCACTGAAATATTTCCCTTTAATTCCATTTAGATTTGAAGGCGAAGGCTCAAACTGATCCTTTTCACTATTCACAACATCACTTATGGAATCTACCAAAAGGCCGATGTGTTCATCGTTTGAGTTTACGATGATATTTCTTTTATCTTTTTCATTTCTCTTGTTTGATAATTCAAGTTTTTTCCCCAGGTCTATAATAGTTACAATTTTACCGCGTAAGTTAAGGATGCCAACAACATAATCTGAGGATTGCGGTACTTTTGTAATCTCAAAATGTTTATTGATTTCCTGAATATTTAAAATATTAATTCCGCACAATGCTTCACCAACAAAGAAAGTCGCTAATTCCATCGTATCCTTTGTATTCTTAATATTATCACCTGACATGTTTTTCTCCTTATGTTAAAGAGATCCTTAGTTGATTATAAATTTAGGTATTTTTTTATTAGCTTCATGAGTTTTTCCCTGTCAAGCTTGATTTCATATTCATCAATTCCAACTTTCCTACCCTTTTGAATATGGGATTCGCTTGCAAGAGAAGTTAGTGCAATTACTGTAAAATGCGAATATTCCGGAGTTTCTTTAATTTTTTTTGTAAGTTCAAATCCGTCCATATTGGGCATTTCAAGGTCTGTTACAACTATATCAATATCATCTGCTCTTTCTTTTAATAACTCCCAGGCAATTTGCCCGTCTTCTGCTTCTAAAACATTGAATCCGTCTTCTGCCATAAAAGATTTCACCTGGTTTCTAAAAAAAGCTGAGTCTTCTGCAAAAAGGATTGTTTTTTCTTTCCCTTGCTCCTGAAGTTGATCTTTTGTTTCAAAATCTTTTTGAAACCATTCAGGGTTCATTTGTTTCATGAATTCAAATATATCAATAAGCAAAGTTGTTTTTTCATTAATTATCATTGATCCTGTTATACAAGACTGGCGTAAAGTGCTTTCATCAATTTCAAGATTTATTTCAAGGGCATCCACTGGTGGGGTTACCATAAGCCCTAATTCTTTTTCTTTGACTTTGAAAACTATGACTTCCTGCTGGTCTCTTTTTGATAAGGGTTTAACTTCGGCTGCCTGGGAAATTTCATAGAGGGGAAGAGCCCCGCCTCTATATTGTACTACTTTTCTATTGCCTACTTCTTCAATGCTTGTATATTCAATTCTTTCAATTCTTTCAACGATGTTGAGTGGTGCTGCAAAATATTCCGAATCATTATTCCTGAAAGTCAATAATGCAACTTTTTCACTCATTTGATCTATATCTGCTTCTGAAGCTGCTTGTACTGGTTTTTTCTTTGCTATATTCGTAAGCTCAGCAATCTGGGCAAGACTTGATATATCAAGAATAAGAGCAACCCTCCCATCTCCCATTATTGTTGCCCCAGCATAGGCAGCACATTTTTTTAAATGCCGGCCCACAGGCTTAACAACAATTTCTTCAGAATCAAGGAGTTCATCCACAACAAGCCCATATTTGAATGCGCCGGCTGATACTACTGCAATGTTCAGGGCGCTTGATGCGTGATATCTTCTGTCTTCTGACTGCCTTTCAGGGTGATTCTCTATTTCATTATCATTTACATCATTGTTTTCATTTGAATTATCCATATCTTCAAGTTGTTTAGAACGTCTGTCTGCAATATTCTCCCTTCTATCAGAGTATTGCTTTTGATCTTCAGGGTTAATAAATGTTTTTTCAACACCTAGGACATGTGCAAGGTTTAAAAGAGGCAGAAGTTCCCCTCTTAATCTGACAACATCTGCATCTCCAACTTTTTCTACCCTTGTTTTGATATCACTTGCAGGGATTCTTAAAAGTTCATCAAGGTTAACCTGGGGTATTGCATATTTTTCATCACCAACTGCAGCTATTTGACTTGGAATTATAGCAAGGGTTAAAGGCAGTTTGATTTGTGTAGTAGTGCCTTTCCCAGGGGTTGAATCTAATTCTATAATGCCTCCAAGAAGTTCGATGTTTGTCATGACAACATCCATGCCAACACCTCTACCGGAAACATCAGTCACTTTTTCAGCAGTTGAAAATCCTGCCATGAATATGAGTTCTATCTTTTCTTTGTCTGACATCTCAGCTATTTGATTTTCCGTAACAAGTCCTTTTGAAAATGCAACAGTGGAAATTATTTCAGGGTCGAGCCCTTTTCCGTCATCTGAGATTTCAATATTTACCTGTCCTGCTTCATGAAATGCTTTTAATTCTATTTTTCCGGTTGCATCTTTGCCAAGCCGTTCCCTGTCAACAGGAGATTCTATGCCATGGTCAACAGAATTTCTGATAAGATGAGTCAATGGATCATTTATAGATTCAAGGATTGTTTTATCAAGTTCTACTTCCTGACCCTCAATATGTAAATCAATGGATTTTTCCAAATCCCTGGACATATCTCGTACAATTCTTGTGAATTTAGTAAAGATATTTCCAATGGGTTGCATTCTGGTTCTCATGATAGCTTCTTGTAATTCAGAAGTGATCATATCAATTCGCTGGCTTGATTGTTCAGTTGCTTTTTCATTGGAAGAGGATACTCCTTGCAGAAGCTGGTTCCTGCTGAGAACAAGCTCTCCTGCAAGATTCATAAGAGTATCAAGTAGATTAACATTAACCCTGAGCGAAGTTTGAGGTTTTGATGATACAATGGCTCCAGCGCTTTCTTTTGCACTTGCTGCCTTGACTTTTTTGACCGGAGTTTGTTTTTTTAATGATTTTTCTTTTTGCACATCTATCGATTTTTTGGTTGGTTTGGCTGCAGGAGTTTGCTTTACTTTTTTATTAATTTCAGGTTGTATTTCCGGAGCTGCAACCTGTGTTGTTTCGGATTCAATGGTTTCAGAATCTTTGGAAAGTTCGTTGCCTTGTGCCGTTACTATCATATCGTCGGTGACAAGATGGATATATGTCTCATCGATTTCAAAAAGAGTGGAAGCCATATCAAACTCAATAATTGATGAAAAAAGTATCTGAAAAGGGATCCTTGAAGCAAAAGTGTCATCGTCCAATGTCCCGATGGATACAAAATCGATTTTTGAATCAATTATAGTGCCTGTTTTTTCAATATTTTGAAGGACGTAAAGCGGGTTTTTATTTTTAAGCTGAATATCGGTAATAAGATCATATTCAACAATAAACAGGTTTTTACCTTCTTCCTTATGTTGCTGGATTTCATATAGCGAAATGTCAACAAACAGACCATCGTCACCAAATTCAATATCAACAAGCTCAGAGACAGCTTCGAGCTTGTCATCAGACAAGGACGCTTTTGTAATATTTGATAACATTTCAATATGATTTGAAACATCTTCATCATTACTATGGCTGATATCGTTTAGCATTTCTTCTAATTTATCAAACCCATTAAGCAAAATGCTTATTTTTTCAGAGTCAGGAACAAGTTCTTTTTCTCTGATCAAGCCAAGAACATTTTCGAGGCTGTGCGAAAGTTCTTTAATGGTTACAAGCCCCATAAAACCGGCGCCACCTTTTATCGAATGTGCTGCCCTGAATACATTGTTTACAAGATCAACATCTATATCAGCTCCACTTTGTTCAATGGATAATAGATCGTTTTCAATATCTCCAAGGTGATCAAGGGATTCATCAACGTACATTCGTAAGGTTTCATCGTCTTCAAACATTATTATTCTCCTGAAAAAGTTGAATAGTTACGAACTGAATAAAGTGTTATAAAAAAAGTTTACATAAATAATAATTAAAAGTCAAACTAAAGATAAAAAAAATTAATTGATTTTTCGTATTATATCCATTGGTCGAGCTCCAATGTCAATCTGTAAAATTGATTGGGTGTTTGGTTTGGCATGGGTTATGGGGTTATGATTAATATCAAACATTTTTTGTATTTGAAGCGATTTTAGAGGTGTGTTCGGGGATAAAACTTCGATATAATCATTTTTTGTTAAACTATTTCTGATTTCAGTAATATATTCGTTGTCAGTACCAGTGCGCTTTTCAATAATTTTTCCTATGAAGTTATGGATTTGACCGGCGTGCTTGTTTTCATAGTTTGGGGTTATCTGGTCAGGGTCATTAAAAAAAAATCCTGAGCTATATTTTCTGTGGTACACATTATCAAGTTCTTGAATCCATTCAGGGTCTATGGTGTAATCGTCTGGATTATTACAATATGCATCAATAGCCTGGCGATATGTTTTTGTTACGGAAGCGAGATAATTAACTCCCTTCATTCGTCCCTCGATTTTAAGGGATGTAACTTTAGTATTAATAATTTCCGGTAAATTTTGCAGCATGCAAAGATCTTTGGAGTTAAAGATATATGTACCTCTTTTGTCTTCGGCAATAGGCCAGTATTCATTTGGTCTCATCTCTTCTACGATGGAATATCGCCATCTGCACGGATGGCTGCATAATCCTCTATTGCTGTCACGTAATGTATAAAAACTACTGAGAAGACATCTCCCTGAATAGGAAATACACATTGCACCATGTATAAATATTTCAGTTTCAATGGTTTGTTTTAAAGCAATCTCATTTATTTCAGCAAGAGATAATTCCCTTGCAAGGTTAACCCGTTTAATACCCATATTATGCCAGAATTTAGCGGTATTGTAATTTGTTGTATTTGATTGTGTGCTTAAGTGGATGTCAATATCAGGTATGATTTCTTTTGCCAATAAGATTATGCCTGGATCGGAAATAATGACAGCATCGGGTCCTATTTCATTAATTTTTTTTAGAAATGTTTTGATTTTTTGCTGTTCGTCATTCCTTGAATAGATGTTTAAGGCTAAATATAGTTTTTTATTATTATTATGGGTGTACTTAACTGCATCAAACAATTCTGCTTCGGTAAAATTACCGGAAAAATTTCTCAGGCTGAATTCTTTCCCGGCAAGATAAACAGCATCAGCTCCATAATGGATTGCTATCTTAAGCTTTTCGAAATTACCGGCAGGTGCCAGTAATTCAGGTTTGTTTATTACAGGCATGGGTTTATCCAAAGTATGGTGCCCCCGGCAAGAATCGAACTTGCGCACATGGATTAGGAATCCAATGCTCTATCCACTGAGCTACGGGGGCATATTGCATTATTAATGTTCTATTCAACTAATAGTTTTTGCCCGGGATAAATCTTACTCCCCTTTGTCAGACAATTCAACGTGAGAAATCTTTTTAAACTCATATTATGGTTTTTAGCTATTAAAAATGGGCTGTCTCCAGATTTTACCCAATAATTTGACATCCCGTCTTTTGCCGGCTGGATTCTGTTTTTTGCCAGCTGGATTGGTTGAGCAGAAGGGATATAAAGAATCTGGTTGATGTAGAGATAAGTGCTGTTAATTCCACTGGCAGCCATAATTTTTTTGGTAGTTGTGTTATATCGTCGTGCAATGATCCATAGATTATCACCACTTTTAACTTTATATTTTGTTTTTTCTCCAGGTGGAATAATAATGGGGTGTATCCGGGCGATGCGTGGTCTCGGTGTAATTTTACTGGTTGCAGAATAGGGTACCTTCAGCCGTTTTCCTATAACAATAATATTAGATCTTCCAATGTGGTTTAATCGACTGATTGTTCTTATAGAAGTACGATACCGCCTTGCAATGCTGGATAAAGTTTCTCCTCTTTTTACTCGATGGAATGCATAACGTTTTGGAGGTTTATAAGAGGTTTTGATTATTTCAAGTTTTGCTAAAAAAGTTTCAGCAGATTCTACAGGTATTTTTAATTCATAATCCTCAGGGGGTAATAATGCAAATCTTAATTCAGGGTTTAAAGATTTCAGGACTTCAGGGTCAACATTTATTTCTTTTGCAATATCTGAAAGCCTCACTTGTTTATTGATTTTAAATGTTTGGAATTTAATGGGCTTGGAAGGTTTGTTTATTACAAAGTTATATTTTTTAAGATTGTTGACAATGTGAAGTGTTGCAAGAAAACGAGGAACATATCTTGATGTTTCTCTTGGAAGTTGCTGGTAAAGATCCCAGAAATTGTCAAGGTAATTAATTCTTTGTTTTCTGATTATTCTTAATACTCTTGATTCTCCGCAATTGTAGGCAGCAAGCACTGTAGTCCAGTCACCAAATATTTTATGGAGCTCGCTTAGGTATGAAATAGCAGCAATGGTAGCTTTTTTAGGGTCAAGTCTTTCATCTATATAATAGTCTCTTTTAAGTCCGAATTTGTATCCGGTTGATGGTATGAACTGCCATAATCCAAGCGCCCTTGCCGATGAAAATGCGCGAATTTTAAAACCGCTTTCAACCAGAGGCAGCCAGGATAATTCTTCGGGCAGACCTGCTTTTTTTAATTCTGAGACTATAAAGGGTCGAAATTTTGATGAGCGTTCAAGGGATTGCATGAAAAATTGGCGTTCATGATGTGTATATCTTTGTATTTGCCGTTTAACATCCTGATTCATTGTAATTGGTATCTCATTATGTTTGCCATTGACTACAATATGGCGGGATGCATAAATTTCCAGAATTCTTTTGGATATCATGTATCTTAAGTCTTCTTTTTGCTGCTCAATCTCAGGAGTCAGATCAGAATCAAGTTTAAAAATGGTGTTATATGCTTTATCAAGGTTTGCAAGTGCATCATCTAATTCCCCTTGCTCCCACATTTTTTGTGCAACTCTGTAAATTTGCAGGGCATGGTCAATATTGTTCTGATTATTGATAAGTATATTCCTGGTGGCTTGTTCTTCTGTATTGTTTTCTTTGGTGTTTGCAATGTCGGATATATCATTTTCAACAATATTTTGGTTCTGGGGAGTGGTGTCAGATTCAGGTATAACAGGTTTGGTATTGTCTGAATGCTCTATATTATCACCATCTTCAGTAATATCCTTATAAGTGTTGTCACAAGTTGTCGAGTCAGGTGATTTAGGAGCTGATTGACTAATATTGTCTTTAGGTTTGAGTGTGTTAAAAGAAAAATTGAGGTGCTGGCATCCTCCAATAAATATTGAAAAGATGATGATTAAGCAGATTTTAATAGTATTCATATAAATAAAGACTTTCATAATGTTAATATATTTATAGAATATGTATACAATTAGAGGGTTAATGTCAAGAAAATTACCACACAACTGGCTGAACTATTTCACAGGGGGCAGCCCATATATATAATTTGATATATAATATGGTGAAATGTTTTGGATATGCATTTGATTGATAATAAAATATTTTTTTTATTAAAAATAGATTGACTTTCATATTTTTTTTTGTTATCTTTTTTGGGTTTTTCAATGGTTGGTCATTGATCAGCCTTTGTTTTAATAGAGCCGATATAGCTCAGTTGGTAGAGCATCTCACTTGTAATGAGAATGTCCTCCGTTCGATTCGGGGTATCGGCTCCAAAAAAAATGTGGTGGGGTTCCCGAGTGGTCAAAGGGATCAGACTGTAAATCTGACGGCGGAGCCTTCGGAGGTTCAAATCCTCCCCCCACCACCATAAAAAAATAGATGTAGGAGATCTTATTGTTTTTATTGATGGATCGGTTACTACACAGCATGTCAGGTGTGCTGGCTGTTATTTGTAAATATGCGGGAGTAGCTCAGTTGGTAGAGCTTCAGCCTTCCAAGCTGAATGTCGCGAGTTCGAACCTCGTCTCCCGCTCCATTAATAGTTGTGCTGTCCATCATTACCGATATCATAAAAAAATAAGATTTTGAGAAAATTTGATTTGGAATATTTTTTAAGCTGCCCATGTAGCTCAGGCGGTAGAGCGCTTCCTTGGTAAGGAAGAGGTTCATCGGTTCGAATCCGATCATGGGCTCCAGGATATGGGTTGTTTATGCGGCTTAGAAAAAAAGCAGTTCGTTGTTAATTGCTGAGTAAAATGATATAAGTATGATAAAGTACAATAAGAATAGAGCAAAAAAGGAGCTTAAGCATGGCAAAGGAAAAATTTGAGCGGAATAAACCGCATGTAAACA
>CAZTEM010000032.1:0-29515 GCA_964612755.1 uncultured Desulfobacterales bacterium
TGACTATATTACACTTGTTAATTTTAAAAATAATTTTTGACCGAGAATTGCTGAATTTCAAATTTACAGAAAACTTTTTACACTATTAATTTTTCATGGTTTACTAAATTTCAAATTTAAATTTTTATAATCATCCTTTGTATCTATATCCTCAAGGATAGCTTTGTTATCAACAGGTACTTTTAAAATTTTATGTTTAAACTCCTTAAAAAGAACTCTTGGTCCGGTATCTCCTGATAATGATTGCAAACGATCAAATAAAGGTCTTGCTATGATCACAGGGTTACCTCTTTTCTCATTACAATAGGGAATAAGAACAGGCAAATCAGATGTCTCAAAGGCGTAAATAAGTTTATTAATAATCACATCAGTGACAAGGGGTTGATCCCCTAAAAGAAACATGGCTCCATCGCAATCCATAGATACATTGTTCAGCCCCTTTTTAAGAGAATTACTTTGACCTTTTATAAATTCATTATTAATTACTATTTTTATAATAGAAGGCTTAAGAGATAAGCTTTCTTGCAAATCAAGTTTTTGTTTTATTTCATCTGCGCAACACCCGAGAACAAGAATAATTTCATGTAATGCTGACTTGTGTGCATTGGCAATTACATGCTCAAGAATGGGCTTACCTTTAAAAGGCAATAATTGCTTGACAGCACCCATTCTGCTTGCAGAGCCCGCTGCCAGTATAACACCTGCAATTTTTTTTTTTAATGGCTTCATACAATCAGCTATTTGATTTTTAATTATTGTATGTTTTTATTATTTGTTGATTTTTAAGAGAAGCTATAGCAATCGTGTCAATAATATCAAAACCTTTCATGAGTTTAGCAATTTTTCGTCCCTGGTCTATCTTAATTTGATTATCTGCCTTGTTTAAAAAGACATAAGTAAAAAAATTACTAGGTATTGAACCACTTGCTTTTTTTATTTCCAGAGCAGCAGAACTTGCAATGGATTGCTCATCTATTGCTTTTCCCAGGGCAAGACCTGTATTGTTTGAAAAAAGCTTTGCCCTGTGGACATGATTGTCATTAAGGGTTTTGCCAACAGCATCCAGCCCTGTTACATGTACAAGATGGGTGGTCATCTTTGGTACTCGAGGTTCATGAATATCAGTGGACTTAAGAGGTTTGCGTTTTGCACCATCTGCTTCAACAATAATCCAGTCAAAACATGCTTTATTCCACAATTGATCAATAATATCAGGGTTAAATCCTTTTAATTTTCCATTTGATTCTCCTGGATCAAAAAGGTGTTTGCTCCCAGCTGAAAAATGATTAAAACAGCTTAAACTTATTTGAGATTTTTCAATAAGTTCTTCAATGGAATCTGCAATAATTACCTTGGGTGACAAGTCTGAGCCAGGCATAAAAATTTTAGTTGTGGTTGTGGAAAGAACCCTTTTGCCAGAATCGGCAAGCTCTTTTGCAAGCTTAAACATAAGGCTTGTCTTTCCACCTGCACCTATAATACTGATCAGTCCATTATCTTTCAATTTCAATAAATTTATCAAGGAATTATCCATTAAAATCAATACTTATCCTTAATAAATGCTAAAGATTCTTCCATGGCATTCAAGGCTGATTTTAAATCTTGTTGTGTATGACGATAACAAATATAAGCATGGTGAAAAGGTGTGAAAAAAAAGCCTTTTCTAATGAGCTGTGTATAAAAATCCTTACGTTTGCCTTTATATTCACCTGTTTTATCTTTTTTAAAGGTAATGTAAAACATGGGAGCAACACCAGTCAGTTTGGCACCTACATCATACTTATCAATCAAGGTCTGAATTTTTCCCATAAACCATTCACCCTTTTCCCATATATTATTTAACACATTATCTCTTTCAAGTATTTCTATGGTTTTAAGTGCTGCAATAAATGCCTCACTATTGGGGAAAAAAGTAGACGAAATAAATAACTTTGATTCTGCTGCCATCATCACATCTTTTTTACCTGTTACAACTGAGAGTGGATATCCGTTTGCCATGGCTTTTCCAAGGACTGTTAAATCAGGAGTCACATTATAAAGTTCCTGGGCGCCCCCCATTTTGAGTCTGAAGCATGTACGTATTTCATCAAAAATCAAGACGATACCATGTTTTTTTGCAAGCTCTTGTACTCCTTCAAGAAATCCCGGAGCAGGCAGCTGCATTTCCTGATGATTTGGGTGACCAAAAGGAGTCATAATTATGGCAGCAGTATCATTCCCGTGAATTTTTACGAGCTCTTCAAGCTGATCAAGCCTATTATATTGAAATTCATAGACATCTTCATAAAATTTTTCAGGGATTCCGCCCTTCATCTCAATACACCAGTCATGCCAGCCATGGTAGCCACAGCGCATGACCTTTAATTTGTTTGTATATGCTCTTGCAATACGGATACTGGCGGTGGTTGCATCAGAACCTGTTTTTAAAAAAATACTCATTTCAGATGAAGGAATAATTCCGGTTAATTTTTTTGCCAGAAGATTCTGATATTTCTGGGTCAGGGTAAAACAAAACCCTTTTTCATTAATTTGTTTATAAACAGCATCATCAACCTCTTTTTCTCGATATCCAAGGATTATAGGTCCATAACCGCATAAAAAATCAATAAATTCATTACCATCAACATCTGTCAGGTGTGCACCTTTACCTGATTCAAGGAATATAGGGTATTCCCCTTGTATAAAATCACCTGGTTTTCTTGCACCCAGCACTCCTCCCGGGATAATGTCTATTGCCTCTTTAAAAAGCTCCAGGCTTTTAGTTATATTTAATTTTGGTGTTTCTTCCATGGAAAATTCTCCTGTACAATATTTAACTTCAAAATCAAAACAAACAATGAAATCCAACAATCAAACTTTAAACATTGATATAATTTTTTCTGTCTGGTGAATTTTTGCGCCTCTTTTTAGAAATGCACCAAGAAACTTATCAGGATCAACACAGCCCTCAGGTGCAACCACGCCTTTTTCTATTATATCTCCTGCATCCATCATAAGTGATGCTATGGACGCGGGAAGCCCTGTCCCGGGCGCCATCCTGCCTACCATGTCAGCGGTGTAGATTATTTTTTGCCCATTTCTTTCTCCTTTGACAATAACTTTAAGCCCTGAAGACTTAGGTCCATTGTCTCTTTCTTTAGGAATAGTTTCCCAAAGCTTAAGGGCTATATCATATGGTGTTATGCTCTTGCCTTTAATATCAATGGGAGTTGTGCTTAAAAGACCTGTATTTTTTTGTTCCTGTATCAATTCATCCACCCATAAAGGAATAAGTGCGCCTTTTATAATCACATTTTTAACACCTTTAATATATTTGGGAAGCGTCAAAGGCTGTGGATGACCGACATAACGGACGTGACAGGTTCCAAGAGGATCAAGAAACTTTTCTGCAACAGGTTCAGTTCCGCCTTCCACATGAACAAGTTTCCCATCAATAAATTGAGGGATTTTCCCAAGGGTCATATGAAGACTATGATCCCAGGCAGCTCCTGCAAGTTCTGCAATACTTACCACCCAATAAAGATAGATTTCTTCAACCTTGTCCAATTTATCTGCATAATACTTAACCAGGATATTATTGGTTCCGGGATCAGACCCCATGCCTGTGAGAACTGTAATGTCCGCTTCTTTTGCCAGTTTATCTATCCCGGAATTAAAAAGTATTTCCGTACCTTCAAAGTCATCACAAATATCAATATAATTAACCTTTGCTGCCACAGCAGCTTTTGCTACAGGCACAGCAGTTTTATAAAAAGGTCCTGCACAATTGATAACAACATCAACCTCTTTAAAACTTGTGACCATGGTATCATGATCATTTACATCCATCTTTATGAGACTTGTTTTTTCACTATCACGCAATTTAGGAAATAGTCTTTCAGGATCAGGGTACAAATCTGCTAAAATAACATTTGTAACCTGGTCCTGCTTTATTAAATCACCTGCAACGCCCTGCCCCATACCACCGACTCCGCCTATTATCAATGCGCGCATATCTTTATCTCCTGTAAAATATTCAAATTATAAAATTTTTTATCCATCTATTTTTAATACTAAAGCTGCTCCGGTATCACCTGCTGCACATCCTGTAAAAAGCAAATATCCTCCGCCAAGATCAGCTAATTCTTCAATACCTTCAATGATCAATCTTCCTGCTGTTGGTGCCTGGGGATGACCAAAAATAATGGATGACCCAAAATTGTTAAACCCATTCACATCAATATTCATCTGATCAGCAAGGTAGATATCATTGGCAGCAAAGGGATTATGAGTTTTGATTACTTTGACATCTTTTATTGAGATGCCGGCATTATCCAGTGCCATTTTAGCAGCAGGTACAACTGCCATTGCCATGAACCCTTTTTTTGCTCTGGAAAAACCATAGGAAACAATCCGGGCATCTTTTGCTTTATCCTGACTTAATTCGCCTGCTTTTTCTCTTGTGGTAACAATCATGGCACAATTGCCATCAGCAGGATGGGTCTGGGAGCCAAAGGTATGGGAACCATCTGGCAACACAGGTTTTAGCTTTTCAAGCCCCTCTTTTGTGCTAGGCATAATCCCTTCATCTGCATCAATCTGGACAATTTTCTTCCCAGATAAATTAATGGTTACCGGGAACATGTATTTTTTCTGAAATTGCCTGTTATTTGCAAGGCTTTCAGTATATTGTTCATATCTTCTCAGGGCGAGCTCATCGCATTGTTCCCTTGTGACACCGGTTTCTTTTGCAACATTTTCTGCAGTCTGAATCATGGCATTTCCAGCATAGGGATCATTATTAAACTGATCCATGACCCAGTTTTCTGATATCACTTGTCCTCCGGGTCCTTTGGGGTTTGGCCAGATAGTATGGGGACCATTGGAACATTTGTCTGTCATTAATGTGAACACATTCTTGTAAAACCCTGTTTCAATACCCATGGCTGCCTGGAATACAACAGTTGTTGAAGTTGAGCATGCCTGGCTTACAATGGAACCCGGAATATTATGAGCTCCAATTAAAGCTGATGCCCATGGCCCTCCATAGAATATATGGGGTTGCCCCACAGTAATTCCAAGGATTAAATAATCAAAGATATCAGGTCTGATCTCCTTTGTATCAAGCCAGTTTTTTGCAGTATTTGATCCAAGGACCAAAGAATGTTCATTTGCAAAACTTCCCTGCCATTTAGAAAAAGGGCTTGAATAATAACCTTTGTATGGAATAAAAGCTTTTGTTAACATTAATAAAATCCTTTCAACTAATAATTCATTGATTATATTTTCTTAGAATGGCTTCAAGCACGCTGCCACCTATGGCTCGTGCTTTTTCTGAAATGGTGGTGCAATATTTTGTATTTCCCCTTGGGTCAATATCACCGATTTTAAGCTTTTCTTTAACCTTTGCCCCGTTTCTTATCTGACCTCGTATGACTCCATCTATCATTGTGGTTACAGGCTTATCATCAATATATCCAATAACATCATCTTTTTTCACAATAGAGCCTATGGGCAGAACAGATTTAAAGATTCCCGGACAAGAAGCCCTGATAACTCTTTGACTTGTATACCCGTTTATATTTCCCGGCACACCAGTATTTGGTTCTGGCAAGCCATTTAAAATAACTCTTCCAAGGTTATGCCCTCTATTGGTTTCCATGACCATATGTACATCTTTGCCAGCCTCAAACCCTGGTCCAAACCCTATCACAAGAGGAGCTTCAGACAAATTTGTGCCCAGGTTTTTTTTGGCAATAATTGCATCAATAACTATATGAGGTCTGATTGATTTAATAGAATCCCAAACCGGATCAACTATAACAGGTATATATTTTTCACCCCATGCAACAAAAAAATCATCAGGGTGTAATACTTTTTTTGCCTTAACACCTTCCACAATAATTGACTGATCATGGACAGCCTCACAAAAACTGACCTGTCTCCTCACAGCAGCCGGGTTTTCTGTTTCCATCATGAATATTTGTTTAAAATTTGATTCAAAAAGGCGGCAGGCAGTACCGGTAGCCATTTCCCCTGCCCCCTTGATTGCAATTATAAGCTCTGAAATATTAATTGTTTTCACCTTTATCTAATATCTAACGCCCATGTTTAAAAATAAGCTCTGAGTATATATTCTTAAGATTTTTTGCTCTTAATTGCTGCTATAATCTTATCCGGTGTTAAAGGAAAAGAATCCATATACACACCGATTGCATTACTGACTGCTGCGCTATAGCCCTGCGCTGCTGACATGGCAATGGACATGCCTGCTTCTTTTGCTCCGTAGGGACCTTTGGGATCAATTGATTCCACGATAATATTATTGATTTTCGGCATATCACAGGCAAGGGGCAGTTTATAGTCCAGCATGCTGGGATTAAGACATCTCCCCTCTCTCCACTCGTGGGATTCTGTCAGCATACCGCCCTGACCTCCCATGGTAAGTGCACCTTCAAACTGACCTTCCAAAACCAATGGATTTATGCCATATCCCACATCCTGGGCTGCTGTTACTTCCAGCACTTTAACCTGTCCGGTGTCAGGATTCACCTTTAGTTCTACAATTGTAGCGCCAAAGGAAAAGGCTTCACACATCTGACCATAGGGATTTTTCACCCATTCACGCTTCATATCGACCTTGGGCCAATATCCACCCTCGGCATTTACCGAATTATAATTTATAAGACTGATCCTCACCACTTTTTTAATGGAAATTGATTTTTCAGGATCATCTTTAACAAAAATAAGGCGATTCCTTGCAATAAGTGTTTCAGGCGCAACTTTTAATACTTTTGCCGCTACTTTAAAAAGCTTTTCACGACAATTTTGTGCTGCTATTTTTACGGCGTGCCCGCCTACAAATGTTGATACCTGGGAATATGACCCCGGATCTGAAGATGTTGTCTCTGTGTCGGCTGACACCAGATGAATATCCTCGGGCAATAGTCCAAGTTCTTCAGCTGCTATCTGAACCAGCATATTATCATTACCCTGACCATTATCCACAACTCCTGACATAACAGTGGCTTCGCCATCTTCATTAAATTTAATAAAAGACTGGGACCCACCGCGGATACCCATGGGAAATCCTGTCTGAACCGAGTTGATTCCAATACCTATACCATGGAAAGGCGGCAGTTTTCCCCATTTTTCCTTAAAACCTGATTTTTCAACTGCCTTGTGAATGGTTTCGTCCATGGCACAGGAATCAACAAAGGATTTTGTACTGGTATATTCACCCGGTTTTCTGCAATTTCTTAATCTGATTTCCACAGGATCAATGCCAAGATGTTCTGCGATCATGTCCAGCTGAGTATCAAGCCCACAGGCAAAGCCCCGTCCATGTGTCCTTATCATGCCTCGAATAGGCTTATTAGTATAAATTCTATAACCATTATAGCGAACGCTTTCCATTCTATAGACCTGTTCCATTGAAAGAAATGGTACGCTTGTGGCAATGGGACCCGTACTGGAATATGCTCCTCCGTCCATATAACATGTGGTCTCCCTTGCCAGCACTCTCCCTTCCTTGTCCACACCTGTTTTATGGGTAGTGATCATGGAATGTCCCTGGCGGGTGGCAATTGTATTTTCCTCCCTTGTAAATTCTATCTTAACCGGTTTTTTAGTCTTTTTTGCCAAAAGTGCACAAATATAATCCACAGGGCATATTTCCGATCGTCCTCCAAAAGCACCTCCAATGGCAATCTTCCTGACTTTTACCTTATGGAGAGGAATTTTAAATGCATTGGATAAAGGCTTGGATTTCATATGGGGTCCGCCATTGGGACACCATATTTCAAGACAGTCCTCGTGGTCAAACCGTGCCACAATTGCATAGGGTTCAGCCTGAAAATATGATTCTTCTGATGCCACATAGGTATCTTCTCTGATATAATGGGCTTTTTTAAAATTTTCATCCACATTACCTGTATCAATATTTACATGGATATTGACATTATTTGGAAAATCTTCATGAATCAGTTCAGTTTCCGATGTCATTGATTCCATGGGGTCAAATACAGCCGGCAGTTCTTCATATTCAACATCAATCAAATCAATGGCTTTAAGAGCTGTTTCTTCATCAATGGCTGCAACACCTGCGACTTCATCCCCAATATATCTTACCTTTTCCTTTTGAATAAACTGCTGATCCCTGGTATAAGCAAACACACCCCATTTAACACCCTGGGTATCTTTTCCTGTAACAATGGATTTAACTCCCTTAAGAGCTTGTGCCTTTGAAGTATCAATATTTATAATGCGTGCATGGGCATAAGGGCTTCGTTTAATCTTACCCACAAGCATGCCTGGCAATTTAAGATCAGCTGTATATATTGCCTTACCCGTAACTTTTGCCCTTGAGTCAACCCTGGGCATCCTTTTTCCGACAATAGTATATTCCGGTGTATTATCAGACATTTTTTTGCTCCCTTGTTTTACAATCAGGACAATCTTCCCGGGGATTACCTGTGTGGAGTACAGCCTCAACAATTTTTGCATACCCGGTACATCGGCAGATATTCCCGGCAAGTGCTTTACGCACAGATTTTTCATCCGGTTTAGAATTGTCTTTTAATAAAGCATCAGCAGACATAAGCATGCCCGGAGTACAAAACCCGCACTGAACAGCTCCATGATCAATAAACGATTGTTGAAGATCTGATAATTCATCCCCATTGGCAAGACCTTCCACTGTTATAATTTTTGTTCCCACAGCTTCCATTGCAAGAATCAAACATGACCTGACAGGCTTTCCATCCATCTGAATGGTGCATGATCCGCAAACACCCTCGCCACAGCTTTCTTTTGATCCTGTAAGATCAAGTTCATCTCTTAACACTTCCAAAAGTGTATCATTGGGAAAAACCATGAGGTCATAAGGTTTATTATTTATATCTAGGGTTATCTGTATTTTTTCCATTTTAAATAAACTCCATAATCTTTTATTCTTTTTCGGCAATAATTGCCTGGGCAGCTCTTTTCAGCGCCTGGAACACCATCTGGAATACCATATCACATCGATATTCAAGGTTAGCACCCACATTATCAACGGCAAATGGTGATGCGCTATCCCTTGAAATGCCAGCTGCATTTTCAAAGGCATCAATATCTCCCAAATTCTTTCCTTTTAAAGAAGATGCTGCTTTGGCAAGGAAAAGAGGGGCTCTGCCCATGGCTCCTACCACAATCCTTGCATGGGCTATATCTTCTTTTTTATCAGCAGATGATTTTAAAAGAACACCGGCACAAACAATGGGATAATCAATGGCTGATCTGAAAGCAAGCCTTTTATAACTGGTTTTAGCATCTTGAATGGGGATTATGATCTCCTTGAGAAGTTCACCCGGTTCCATGGCAAAGGGAGTTATACCATCATTGGTATAAAAATTTTCAAACTCGACTATTCTTTCCGAGCCTTTGCTTATCAGGACAAGCTTGGCACCCAGCGCCATCAGAGCTACCGCACCGTCAGACTGACATGTGGAATTGCATCTGTCCGATGCATCCCGGGCATAACAAATTTTACCCCCGTCTTTGTGGCAGAGCTGCCGTCCGGATCGATGAAAATCAGACTGGTTATAGTGAATACAACGATTATCCTGTAAAATATTACCACCAATGGTCCCTCTGTAGTGCTGAATACTAACGGCTCCAATCTTCTCACATGCCTCAGACAATGCAAAGGCACTCGTTTTAATAAAATCAGAAGCAATAACATCAGCAATTGGTGTTTTCGCACCAATTTTAATCATATTATCCTCTTTCTTAATATAGGATAATTCCTTTAAAGATTTGAGGCTTATAATAATTTTTGGTTTTACCAGCCCCTTTTTCATTCTGACCAAAAGATCTGTCCCGCCTGCAAGGATTTTTGCATCATCCTTGTGAGTGGCAAGCAAATCAAGAACCCCTTCATAATTATCAGGTTCCATATATTCAAACCTTGGTAAACGCACGTTTATTCTCCTTATTTTACATATATCAATTCAAGAGGCTCGGTAAAAACAGAACCACCTTTGGAAAAAGCATCATTAACATCACACAGATAATATAAGCCGGTAAAAAATAGAGCACACCTCTGAATACTCGTTCAAGGGGAACATCTTTTGCCATTCCAGCCACAACATAGGTTGTTGCGCCCACAGGAGGTGTTACTGCTCCCAATGTAGTTACAATAGTAATTGTGATGCCAAACCACAAAGGGTCATAACCAAGCTGAATTGCAACCGGGAAAAAAATGGGAATTGTAATCAATAAAAGGGCAAGAGCATCCATAACTGCACCGCCAATTATATAAATTCCAAAAATAATTGCCATAATAGTCAAGTTAGAAAAAGAAAGACCAACAACCCATGTTGCAATATCAAATGGAATTCTGGTGATAGCCAGGAAACGTCCTAATATAACAGCACCTGTAATAATAACAATTACCATACAGGATATTTTCAAAGTATCGTAAACAGAATTATAAAAATCTTTTAAAGAAAGGTTTTTTTGAATTATTCCGATAACAACAGCAAAAAATGATCCAATCGCTCCTGCTTCGGTTGGAGTAAATACTCCAATATACAGACCAATCATAACAAGCAAAAATAAAATAAGCATTTCAACAGCACCTGTAAGGGATTTAATTTTTTCTTTCAGGGTTGTTTTTTCGCCCACAGGTCCCCATTCAGGGTGAATAGTACAAAGGATATAGACAGTTAAAGTTAAAAGCAAAGCAAGCAAAATACCTGCACCAAGTCCTCCATAAAACAATTTTGCAATGGACTGCTCTGTAGAAAGTCCTATTATAATCAACACAACACTTGGAGGGATAACCACCCCTAAAGTTGAACCACAGGCTATGGCTCCTGTACTGAGCATGGGCTCATATTTATATTTGTTCATCTGAGGCAGGGCAACCGTGGTCATAGTGGCTGCAGTGGCTGCGTTAGACCCACAAATAGCTGCAAAAGCTGCACATGCCATTACCGTTGCCATGGCAACACCACCCCTGACATGCCCCACCCATTTATATGCAGCATTATAAAGTTTTTCGTTAACTCCGGAGTAAAAAGCAATCTGCCCCATAAAAATAAATAAAGGAATAACTGTCAATCCATACTTAGAAAAAGTATCCCACGTGACTGTTGCCAGCATATTAAAGCCTGCATTCAAGGAAATAACATAGGAAAACCCACAAAATCCTACAATACCCATGGCAAATCCAACCGGAATTCCAAATACAAACAAAATAAACAGCAAGGCTAAAATACCAATTATACCAACCATAGTCAGGCTCATTTCAGACCTTCCTTTTTGGGCAGAACTGCCAATAAAAAATCCATAATCAGAACCATGGCAAGAATAAAACAGCCAAAAGCCACGGCAAAAGTAAAAGGATAATAAATAATCCTTAAGGTTTCAGAAAGCTCACCTGCATTTTTTAAAATTAACGCCTTTTGAACAACCTGCCATGAAGCAAGTAAAAAAAACATAGAACAAACTCCATGGCTGATAATATTTATTATTCGCTTAAGTCGTTCAGGATAGGTATTAACCAGTACATCTACAGAAATATGTCCTTTGCCATGCTGGGTATATCCAAGCGCAAAAGCTGTAACAACAGCACCTGCAAATCCCATGAGTTCAAAAGTCCCCCGTATGGGAATGAAAAATTGCCGGATAAAGATATTAGCGCATGTCAGAAGAATCATCCCGACAAGGAAAACACCTCCGATCTGCATGAGCAGTTTATTTGCCAATTGATTAATTCTAATTAAAAAATCCATGTAAAGTCTCCGCGTGAGTATGGGGATAGATAGAATTCTACCCCCCTCACAATCCTATTTCCAAATTATAAAAACAGGTTATTTGGAAAAAGTTTTAATATTATTAATAATAGCCTCTGCTGGTAAGCCTTTTTTCTTGGCTCCTTTAATCCATTTTGCAATAATAAAATCAAGCTTAGCATTCCATTTTGCTTTTTCTTTTGGAGAAAGTGAAATAAACTCTACATTCTCAGATTTTTTTGACCATGCAATTGATTTTTTAATCTGCTCATCCATATAATTCCCGGTCCAGAGAGCCTGCTCTTTTTTAAGATTCATCATCACTTTTTTCACATTTGCAGGCAGTGAATTGTATTTTGCCTTATTCATTACAACGGCAAAAGGATATACTACGGTTTCCGTCATGGTGACATATTTACAATTTTCAGCAAATTTAAAATCCTTCATAACTTCAAGGGAAGAAAAAAGACCTTTTACAGTCCCTTTTTGCAAAGCTTCAACTGTTGCCGGCATTGGCATCCCAACAGGATTAGCACCCCATGCCTTTAATATCTGAGCTGCACCGCCTGATGCCCTTAAATCAAGGCCTTTCATATCAGCTAAGGATCTCACAGGAACTTTTGACATAACATTCCCAGGGGCATTGGTGAACATGGTAAGAACAACAACATCTTTAAATGCCTTTGGTTTGTATTTTTCATATATTTTAAGAAGAGTAAGGCTTCCGGTTTTTGCATCTTTTATGCCCAAAGGAAGGCTTGTGGCATTGGTAACAATAAACCTTCCCGGTTGATATGCCATGCAAATATTTCCAATATCAGCCTGACCTGCAACAACACCATCCATCATGCCTTTTGCACCAAGAAGTGTTCCACCGGGAAAAGTATTGACCTGTACCTGACCATTAGTACGTTTTTCAACCTCTACTTTCCATCTTTCCATCTGAACGCATGGAAATGTTGGAGCTGGTGGGAAATTAGCATAGTTGAGTTTGATTTTTCCCGCCATAACAGGCGTTTGCGAGACTAAGACACAGGTGACAAAACTGAATAAAAAAAGAGTGAATGTAAAAATTAATCGTTTTACCATGGGTTAAACCTCCATTTTTTTAAGAGCATAATTGCTCAGTTAAAAGTTATGCTTGTTAACCATTTTTCTTTTTTATTGCTGCCAATACCTTTTCCGGAGTTATAGGGAGATCTTTAATTCTAACACCGACAGCGTCATATATTGCATTTGCAATGGCAGGAGCTGTGGGAACGCATCCTGGTTCGCCAATGCCTTTAGCACCAAAGGGACCGTCCTTATCATCAGTTTCAATTACCGGGGCTTTTATTTTCACGGCATCTTTGGCAGTAAAAAGTTTATAATCTCTGAAATTAGCATTCATTATTTTTCCGTTCTTGATTGTGACTTCCTCTGTCAAAGCATAACCAAGTCCCATGACAACGCCGCCATAGACCTGACCTTCAAGTAGTAACGGGTTGATGGCTCTTCCCACATCATGGGCTGCCACATATTCAAGGACTTCTACTTTACCGGTTTCCTCATCAACTCTGACTTTTGCACCGTGGGCACCAAAAGAGTATGTCATGGACATATTCCCTTTTAGCTCTTTGCCCATATTTTCATTATCAGGATCATAAAAATTTTCTGCCATGAGCATTGTTCCATGGGGTGCAAAATGCGCTTTTCTTAAAAGTTTACCTATGGACATGCTCTTTTCTTTATCCCCTGGAACAAACACAAGTTTATCTTTTAATTCAATTGTTTCAGCAGATACTTTAAAAATTTTTGAAGCAAATTCCCGAATCTTCTGTTTAACTTTTTTAGCTGCACCAAGGGCGGCATTCCCTGCTACAAATGTGCTTCTACTGGCATGAGCACCTACATCCCAGGGGCATATATCAGTATCTGAATGAACTACATTGATATCTTCAGCTAAAAGCCCCAATTCTTCTGCTACAATCTGGGCGGTAATATTATCCATACCCTGCCCCATATCCGTACCTCCGGTAAAGATATCAACCTTGCCATAATCATCCATTTTTAAAATAGCACCGCAACCGTCAGAACCATAAATTCTTGCACCGCCGCCTACATGGATTAACGAGGCAATACCCGTGCCGACACCTTTTTCATTTGTCTTGTCAAACTTTAATTCTTTTTTTACTGCATCAATACATTCGTTAAGCCCACAGGAAGTTATTTTAAGCCCCTGGGGTGTTTCATCTCCAGATTGATTTTTATTGATCTTTCTAAATTCAATACGATCTATACCTGCTTTCTCAGCCAAAATGTCCATACTGCTTTCAATAGCAAACGTTGCCTGGGGATTTCCATACCCTCTCATTGCCTGGGAATAAGTATTATTTGTATAAACACATTTTGCAACATATTTTACATTTTCAACTCTGTAAAGAGAGCTTATGGGCATTAACATGACAGAAGGCGTTGTAGCACCCCAGGAAGTATGCCCGCCATTGTCCAATACCATTCTCATATCCCTGAATGTGAGTTTCCCGTTTTTGTCACAACCCTGTTTGATATAGATAATACTTGGCTGTCTTGTTGAAGTTGCCTTAAATTCCTCCACACGATCAAAAACAACCTTTACAGGTTTTCCACATTTATATGCCAGAAGAATTGCAATATGTTCATAGGCATAGGTATCAAGTTTGCTTCCAAAACCACCACCTATAATCGGTTTGATAACTCTTACGCGCTTATTCTCAAGCCCCATGGTGTTTAAAGCTTCAAGGAAATCTTTATGTGCAAGGGATGGAATCTGTGTATTGGTGTAAATAGTCAGGTTCTCTGCTGCATCAAACAATGCCAGAGCACCACTAGTTCCCATACAGCAATGTGTGACCCATGTTGTGGTGAATCTGTCTTCCACAACAAAAGCAGATTCTTTTTCTGCTTTTTCAACATCTCCATAATGAATATTCCATGGCATCTTTAATACATTTGATTTAAGATGCTCATGGACAAGGGGAGAATCTTTTTCCATTGCTTTCTCAGGATCAAAGATGCCAGGTTTTTCTTCATATTCTATTTCAATAAGGTCAAGGGCCTTTTTGGCAATTTCAGGACTAATGGCAGCCACAGCCGCAACTTCGTCCCGCAAAGAGCTGACTCTGTCCTTTTTTATGGGTGGATTATCCTTGATAAATCCCATTTTCATTTTTGGCGGGACATCCTCTCCTGTTAATACAGCATGAACTCCTGCCAAAGCCTTAGCCCTTGATGTATCAATCTTAACAATATCTGCACTGGCATATTTGCTGTACAGGATTTTCCCATATAGCATACCAGGCAATTTAATGTCCTGGATATATTCTGCTCTACCCATTGCTTTCTTGGCTGCATCCAGTTTTGGGATTCGTTTTCCAACCACACTGAATTTCTTGTTTGTTTTAGTCATTTTGCCCTCCCATATCTTTGGCAGCCTCAACTGATTCAAAAATCTGTATATATCCGGTGCATCTGCAAATGTTTCCTGCCAGGGCATGCTTGATTTCTTCCCTGTCTGCATCAGGATTTTCATCCAATAATGCCTTGGAAGACATGATCATGCCAGGTGTGCAAAATCCACATTGAATACCGCCATTATCCACAAAGGATTGCTGCAGAGGGTGTAATTCTCCACTGGTTGACGATAACCCTTCAATGGTCTCTATGGTTTTCCCTTCTATTTCTATTGCAAGATATAAACAGGAATTTACAGCAAGCTTATCAACTATAACAGTGCAGGCTCCACATTCGCCATTACCGCATCCCTCTTTGGTTCCTATAAGCCCCATTTCCTCTCTTAGAAGATGTAACAGGGTCCAATGATCCTTAACTTCGTAAGAGATCTCGTCACCATTTAAAATAAAAGATATTTTTGTTGCCATGAATTATGTTTCTCCTAAGAGTTATTTTTAATTATTTTTAAACATTTCATTCCCATTCTTCTGACATGAACCCTTATCATTTCTTTTCTGTGCCAGGCTTTGCCTCTGACACTGTCCCTGACCTTGGATTCATCAACTGCAATTTGACCTGCCCTGGCAAGTATTTCTTCATTGATTTTCTTACCAACAAGGAGTTTTTCAGCTTCCAATGCTCTCATGGGAACAGGTGCTGCAACTCCAAGGCATATTCTTGCCTTTTTGCAGGTCTCAAGATCATCTTCCAAGGTTAAAAGAACTCCAATACCTATTAAAGGCAGCTCCATTGCAGCCCTCCTGCCAAATTTAATGTATGCAGATCCGGTATTTGGTTCCTGGGGTGGGATAGTAATTTTTTTTAAAATTTCTCCTGGTTTTAAAATTGTCTTATAAGGCGCAATAAACAAATCTTTTACGTCACAAGAGCGTTCGCCGTCAGGACCATGCAAAAGAGCTACTCCGTCAAGGGCAATCAAAGGAATTGCGCCGTCAGCAGACGGCACTGCATTTATCAAATTTCCACCAATGGTCCCAACATTTCTGACCTGTAAAGATCCCACATTGGATACTGCATCATATATTATAGGATAGTTATTCTTGATCATTAAAGATTTTTCCAAAGTGGCATGGGTAACCATGGCACCAATGGAAAGTTCCTGGGTTGCATCATTTTTATGCAGTTCGCTCATCTCTTGTATTTTCTTTAGAGAAATTAAAAAATCAGGTTCCATCCAGCCTTCCTTGACTTTAACAATCACATCTGTCCCCCCGCCGATAAATTTGGATGTCTCACTGTGCTCACCATAATAAGCAATGGCTTGTTCAACAGTGGTTGGGGATAAATACTTAAATGCTTTCATATACCAACCTTTCTTTAATTGCGGTTATCAAAGATTCGCTGGGCTTTACCAGCATATCTGGGTAATTCGCCATAGGCACAGATTTGTGCATCACAGCTTACCATGATCTTTGCCTTAACTTGGTTTTTTATTTTATTTTTTATTTCTATTGTATCTTTTATATCTATACCTTGCTGCACTTCAGCTTTAATGGTCATATAATCCTTGCCATCATCCTCCCTTTCCAGATATAATTGGTATTCACTTCCAACCTCAGGGATTGCAGACAAAACCTCATCTATCTGACCGGGATAAATATTAACACCCCTTAGAATAATCATATCATCTGAACGTCCCATAATTTTATCATGCAAAGGGAGAATATTTCCACAGGAGCATGCCCTTGAAATTTTACGGGTAAGGTCCCTTGTCCGATATCGTACAAGGGGCGAAGCCTCTTTGCAAAGTGTAGTAACAACCATTTCACCGATTTCACCATCTTTAACAGGCTCCAAGGTATCCGGGTCTAAGATTTCAAGTATAAATTTATCTGCCCAATAATGGATCCCTTCATGCTTGTGGCAGTCAAGTCCTGTCCCGGGCCCATAAAGTTCTGTCATGCCTGTGATATCAAACATATCATCAAGCCCCAGAAGATCTTTGATCTTGAGTCTCATGGCAGAGCTGCAACGTTCCGAACCAAGAATTATTTTTTTCAAATTGATCTTATCTTTAATACCACGTTTATTAACCTCCTCTGCCATGAGAAGCGCCATGGATGCTGTGCAGCAAAAAACACTTGGCTGCATATCAACAAGGAACTGGCATTGCATATCAATATTGCCAGGACCCAGGGGAAGTGCCATGGCGCCAAGGCGTTCACATCCCAGCTGGAAACCCATTCCGGCAGTCCAGACCCCATACCCGACTGCAATCTGCACACGGTCTTCTTTAGTAAGCCCTGCCATTTCATAACATCTTGCAAACATATCAAACCATACATCCAGATCATTTTGTGTATATGATAGAACTTTGCGCTTTCCAGTAGTACCTGAAGAAGCATGGATGCGGACTATATCTTTTTCAGAAACTGATAACAAAGGCAAAGGGTAGCCTTCTTTTAAATCATTCCCTGTTGTAAAAGGAAAACGTCTTAAGTCATCAAGGGAATTTATATCCCCTGGCAAGACACCTGCCTTATCAAATTGTTGTTTATAAAAGGATGACCCGTTGTAAACATGGGAAAGTGTCCATTTTAACCCTTTTAGCTGATGATCATAAAGTTGTTCCAGGTCTTTAAATTCAGGCATAAATGTTTGTTTCATCTTTAACTCCTATTTTGTTTCACGAAGCTTTTGTGTTGCTTTAAGATTAAGTTTTAAAGAATCAGGATCAATAATAACGCCATAATCCTTTTCTGCTCTTTCAATACTTACATAGCCATATTTCACATCATGTTCAACAGCTTTGGGATCACGCTCAAATGGATTTCCATATCCTCCGCCGCCCGCACTTATAAATGAAATCCGATCATTGGGTTCACAAAAAGTAAGACCACTTGGATCAGCATCTTCACCATTTTTAAGAAATTTGGCAAGGGAGCCGTCCTTTCCGCCAAATATGCCATTGGGAGGATAAATATAACGTCCTGCCTGGACTGCAATGGAAGTTGTACCAGGATCATTTTCACCAATTTGATCATCTCCTTCTGGAAAACCTATAATCATTTGCCTGCCAATGCCGCCGCGTTGTTTTCCCGGACCGCCTGAATCTTTAACAAGACCTCTTGATTCAACAATCATACTTGTCTCACTTTCAAGGATTTCAACAGGTGTATTAGCACCATTTGCCGGGAAAATAGCACAATGGTGACCGTCAAATCTTGAAGAAGCTCCCATGCCCCCGCCGCGTATAATCATTGTGTGCCAGGGTTTACCATTTGCAAACGAGCCATGGAATATATTGGTCTGGGCAGGAGTGCCTCCTGAACCTGCAATAATATTATCAGGAGCAGCTTTGGATAGAGCATTAAAAACCATTTCAGTCATAAAATGTCCCACAACCATTCTTGCGGCAACAGCAGCAGGAAATTTGCAATTAACAATTGTTCCTTCAGGAGCACTCATTGTTATTGGACGAATCGCACCCTCATTAATTGGGATACCCGGGTCAAAAGCAGACTTAACAGCCATAAATACATATGCATAGGTAAAATTATAAACTACATTCACACCCCAATCCACCTGCTTTGCTGTGCCATCAAAATCAACATGGATATTGGAGCCATCTACTTTAACAACCAATTTAACGGGGATATCCGGGTTTTTTCCTGCACCTTCAATAATACCTTTATGGGAGTATATCCCATCAGTGATATTTTCAATGGCTTTGCGCATGCTCATTTCAGTTCGGTCAATAATTTCATCAGCAAGGTCATCAAGGGTATCAAGCCCCTCATCTTCCATCATTTCTATAATTTTCTGAGAACAAATATGATTTGCAGCCACCTGGGAACGGATATCTCCGTCAAACTCTGTTGGTGTCCGCACATTCCAGCGAATCATATTAACCAGGCTTTTATTGAGCTTTCCTGCATCATAAAGCTTTGTCAAAGGGATATAAAGACCCTCGGCATAGACATCACGATTATCAGAAGCTGTTCTTCCCCCAATATCAGTATGATGGAAAACACAAGCTGTAAATGCCACGGGTCTGCCTTTAAAAAAAATCGGACTCCAGACACAAACATCATTTAAATGCCCTGCCAAAAGCCAGGGGTCATTGATAATAAATACATCCCCCTCTTTATAATCTTTTAAGGGAATGGATGTAACTATTTTCTTCATTCCAAGTGCCATGGCACCAGCCTGACCCGGTGTACACAATGTCCCCTGGACAAGTTCCTGTCCCCGGCTGTCTGTAAACATGCATGTATAATCATGGGCATCCCTTAAAAGACTTGAAAAAGCTGTTCTTATCACAGATGCATCAGATTCATCCACAATAGAGACCAACCTTTTCCAAAGAATTTCTAAACTAATCGGGTCAAATTTGGTAATTTTTTTATTCATTATTTGTCCTCCCCAATTTTAATCCAAATAAACCCAAATTCATCAACCCTGACCTTTGCATCCTCTCCAATTACGATTGTTGATTCGCGTTCCTCTATGATTGCAGGACCATTAAACTCAGCATTGGGAAATAATTTTGACCGATCATAAACTGTAAAAGCAAGATAATCTTTTTCAATTATGGAAAACGCCTTGCGCTGCCCTTTAATGCAAAGCTTAAGATCATGGTTGTCAGTTGATAATTTTGAAATTGCAAATGGTTTTTTTGGAAGGCTTGCCCTGACCTTAAAAGTCACAAATTCCACAGGCGATTCAACAGATGTCCTGCCATAGAGCCGTTTATATTCATTATCAAACATTGTTCGGATCTCATTTTTTGAAAACTGTGTAAAATCTTTCTTTTCTATGCCAAGGTCTATCTCAGCGCCCTGACCTACAAAACGCATTAAAAGGGTTCTTTCATAAATGATTTCATCATTGTTTTGAGCGCTCTTTAGAATTTTTGCACTCTCAGTTTCAAGCTCATTAAAAAGAAGTTCAATTGCCTTAAAATCTGCTTCATCAAGTTGTTTTCTATGACTCCTTGAAAGATCAAAAGCAACAGGTGCCGTAAAAAACCCAAGCGCTGATCCGACTCCTGCAAGGGGCGGTACAAGGATTGTACGGGCACCAATCTTTTTTGCAAGCCCGTAAGTATGAACAGGACCTGCGCCGCCAAAAGCTGACACAGTAACTATATTTGGATTACCTCCCTTTTCAGCAATATGGGTTTTAGCAGCAGATGCCATTGTCTCATTTATAAGATCATGTATGCCAAATGCAGCTTCAACCATTGTTGTGCCCAATGGTTTTGCGATTTTCTCCTGTATTGCTTTTTTGGAAAGTTCTATATCAAGCTCCATGGTACCACCAAGAAAAAAATCAGGATCAAGGTATCCTAGAACAAGATCGGCATCTGTTACTGTAGGCTCATTCCCGCCCTGCTTATAACAGGCAGGTCCGGGATCTGCACCAGCGCTTTCAGGTCCGACCTGCAGCAACCCTAAATTGCTGATCTTTGCAATACTTCCTCCACCGGCACCAATCTCCATTAAATCCACAACAGGGACCTGAATGGGAAGACCGCTGCCTTTTTGAAATCTTTGTACCCGCCCGACTTCAAAGGTGGCAACAAGTCCTGCGTGACCATCCTGAATCAGGCATGATTTAGCTGTTGTACCTCCCATGTCAAAACAAAACATATCCTTAATATTAAACATTTGCCCATAATATTGAGAAGCAATAACTGCAGCGGTTGGTCCTGATTCAATGATTCTTACAGGAAAATTTTTTGCAGTTTCAATGGAGGTTATTCCTCCTGAGGAAAGCATGATAAAAAACTTGCCCTGGAAACCTATTGTTTCAAGTCTTGTTATTAATTTATTTAAATACCAATAAGTTATTGGCTTTACGTAGGCGTTTACAGCTGTTGTGCATGTCCGCTCATATTCCTTAATTTCAGGAAGCACTTCAAAGGATGCAGAAAGAAACAAATCAGGAGCATATTTTTCAATTATCTCCTTTGTCTTTTTTTCATTTACTGAATTTTCATAGGAATTAATAAAACAGACAGCAACTGATTCAATACCATCTTTTTTAAACTTTTCAAGAACATGAACAATTTCTTTTTCATCAACATCTTTTAATATTCTGCCGTCAAAACTTAATCGTTCATCTATTTCAACCCTGTCTGGTCGCGGAACAATCGGCTCAGGGTATTCGCTGAATATATCATAGGCATCATATCGTTTTTCCCTGCCAAGTTCTAAAACATCTCTAAAGCCCTTAGTTGTGATCAAAGCTGTTCTTGCGCCTTTTCTTTCAATAATTGCATTAATAACCAGGGTTGTTCCATGAATTATTTCTTTAACATTATCCATAAACCCCGGCAAAATTTTATCAAGCTCCCTGATTCCCTGCTCTATGGCATCTGACGGATCAGAAGGAGTAGTCAGACATTTATTTGTATAAAATTTGCCTGTTGTATTATTTACAAGAACAAAATCAGTAAAAGTTCCGCCAATATCACAACCCAGACGGTAAGTATCCTGGCTCAAATTACACCTCCAAAATTATTTAATAAAAATCCGGCTCATTCCATTCTCCAAAAACCTGTCTGAATACGCCTGCCATTTCACCAACCGTAGCATATGCATGACAACATCTCACAAGATGGGGCATGATATTATCATTGCCTTTAGCTGCCTTTTCCAGGGCTGCAAGGGTTTGAGACACAGCTTTATTATCTCTGGTGCGACGGACTTCGTTTAAACTTGCCTTGGATTTTTTTGCCCATTCTTCATTATATTCATGTAATTCAACATCAGTCTTTTCAGCCATGGCATCTGCTGATTGCGGGTTAAGACCGACTTTTTTATACTCTCCTGATTGAAGTCCTTTTTCATATTCATATGCCTGTTTAGAAACTTTTCTCTGGATAAAACCATTTGATATACTTTTAACCATCCCACCCCATTTCTGCACTTCCTGCATTTCTTCAAGAATTTTTTCTTCCATCTCAAGGGTAAGGGTTTCAATGAAATATGAACCTGCAAGGGGATCTACTGTATCTCTTAAACCTACTTCATCCATCAGCATTTCAAGGGTTCTAAGGGATAAAAGTGCAGATCTGGGAGTAGGAATTGTATAAGCTTCATCAAAGGAACACAATGCAGTAGTCTGGGCACCGGAAAGGGCTGCACCAAGTGCATAATAAGCGCCCCTCATAATATTGTTTTCAGGCTGCTCCTTGGTAAGACCTGAGCCCCCGCCGCCAAACAATCCCCTTAAAAAAAGTTTTTTCTTATCAGTTACACCATATTCATTTTTCAACATTTTTGCCCAGAGTTTTCTTGCTGCCCTGAACTTTGCAATCTGCTCCCAGAGGTTTCCATAAACATTTAAGTTAAAGGAAAACCGCCCTACAAAATCTTCCGGTTTAATACCTCTTTGTGTAACATTATCAATATAAGCCTTTGCAATCTCAAAGGCATAGGCGATTTCCTGGGCAGGCGTGGCACCTGATTCCCGGATATGGTATCCGCAAAGGCTGACAGGATTTGACCTTGGCAATTCTTTAACTGCATATTCAATCGAATCACCAACCAGTCTTACCCCATGCTCAACAGGAAAAATCCATGCTCCCCTGCCAATCATTTCCTTTAAAATATCATTCTGGGGAGTGGTGGAAATCTGTTCTTTTTTATACCCGAATTTCTCTGCTACTGCCTGGTACATTGCCATCATGATTGTTGCAACAGCATTGATTGTGAGACCTGATCCTATTTTATCCAAAGGGATGCCGGCAAAGGCAATTTCAAAATCCTTAAGGGAATCAATTGCCATGCCAACCCGTCCGACTTCGCCCTGGGCAAGCGGGTGGTCCGAGTCATACCCCATCTGTGTGGGAAGATCAAAAGCAACATTCAAACCATTTTGACCATTGGAAATCATTAATTTAAAGCGTTCATTAGTCTCTTCAGGAGTGCCAAACCCTGTATACTGCCTTGTGGTCCAGGCACGACTGCGATAACTTTGGGGATGGAGGCTGCGTGTAAAAGGAAATTCACCAGGTGCTCCCAGATCTTTATCATATTCAAACCCTGCTTTTTCAAGATCTTCAGGACCATAAACCGGTTTTATCTTTATGCCGGACTGGTATATCACCTCTTTTACAGCACCTTTTTCATCTTTAATATATTTTGCTACACCCATTTTGTCCCCTTTCGTATTATTCAAACAAACTATTCATACCCGAAATTATATCTTCAAAGGATGTCCCACCCGGAAACACTTCTGCTACACCCATTTTTTTAAGTTTTGGAATGTCCTGATTGGGAATAACCCCTCCCACTGTCAGATTAACATCATCAAGCCCTTTTTCTTTCATCATGGCAATGAGCTTTTCAGATATTGGTAAATGTGCTCCGGACATAATACTTAATCCGATCACATCCACTGATTCCTGGGTGGCAGTATGAATGATTTGATCAAGGGTCTGATGCAGTCCCGAATATATCACTTCCATACCTGCATCCCTTAAGGCAAGAGCCACAATCTTTGCACCCTTGTCATGACCGTCAAGACCTGGTTTTGCAATCAACACCCGAATTTTATTTTTGGTTTTCATAGGCTCTTTTCCTTTATATCTTATCCTTTATTAATCCTTTGTATAAAATCAAAATGGGATAAAAAAGTGTTGGCAAGTTTTTCTAATCCGATTTCATTTTGTGCAATTGTCTTTAATACTTTTGGTGTCCAGGACCTCTCAGGTATATGTCGCATTTCTATCATCATATTCAAGTGAAGAGCTGACACTTCAGCATCAGGTTTATCACTCTTATTGACTATAAAAATATCTCCAATTTCCAGAATGCCTGCTTTGATTGCCTGGATACCATCGCCTTCTCCCGGAACACTTACAACCCCTACTGAATGGACAAGGTCTGCAATATCAAAATCAGCCTGACCCGCACCCACAGTCTCAACAATGATGATTTCATAACCCATGGAATCCAGCACAACCAAGGTATCTTTTGCAGCCAGTGCAAGCCCTCCCTTTTGTCCCCTTGATGCCATGGATCGAATAAAAACTTTTTCATCTGTTGCATGGCGCTGCATGCGCAAACGATCTCCTAAAATAGCACCGCCGGAAAAAGGGCTTGTGGGGTCAATGGCAAGAACAGCCACTGTTTTATCAAAATTACGAAATTGAGTGATAAGACCACCAATCAAAGTTGATTTGCCGACTCCCGGTGATCCGGTAATACCTATAATAAAGGCTTTACCTGCATGGGGGTATAAAAGTTCAAGCTTTCCCAATGCAGAAGGATCATTGTCTTCAATAAGACGAATCATCCTGGCTCCTGCCTTTTGACTCCCTTTAAGTATTTCCTTAATTAATATGTCTTTAATTTCAGGCACTCTTTTTTTCCATCTCTTCTTGTTCTAACTGGCTCAGCACCACATTTCTTCCTTTAATAATATGTTGCCTGACCAGCTCTTCTACTTTTTTACCATCACGATTTTTTATGGCTTCAATCATTTGAATATGATTTTTATTACTCTCATGGGCATATTCAGTCTGTGCCAGAATAATCTGCCTGAACCGTGATATCTGCGCCCTGAGCTGGTTAATCATTTTGATCAATTTTGGACTTTTACTTAAACCATAAAGAAGATCATGAAACTGGGTATTAATTATTTGCAATTCTTCGCTGCCCTTATTTAATTCAAGGCAGTGTTGAAATTCCTTTATCTTCTTTTCCAGAGGAGCCAAATCCCTGGTTTCATGATTTTCAGCTGCGAGCCTTGCTGCATAGGCTTCAAGAACACTTCTTATGCCAAAGGTCTGCTCAATGTCATCCCTGGTCAATGTAACCACTTGAAAACCGCCAGATGAAGTCTTTTCAATCCAGTCTTCTCTTTCTAATTTATGGAAGGCTTCACGCAAAGGAGTTCTGCTGATACCAAGCATTTCAGCTATTTTACTCTCAACAAGTCTTGAACCGGGTGTTATTGTCTGATCAATAATAGCTTTTTTTAAATACTCAAATACGTCCTGACCTAAATACCTTCTTTCCTTAAAACTAGTATTAAGTTTCATTAAATAATTCCTTTTTCCTTAAATTCTGCGAGTGCAGCCTCATCATATCCCAATTTATCACAATAGATTGCTTTATTATGCTCACCAAATCTCGGAGGAAATGACAGGTTCTGGTCAGATTCTTTAAGAAAAGGAGTCATATTCGGAGGTGGAGCAAGGCTCACTTTTGTACCGGTTTCAGGATCTTTTGAAAAAAGCATTTGCTTTGAAACCAAAGGATCTTCAACCACCTCATTGATATTTTTTATCTTTGAAATCGGCACGGTAATGGAAGTAAACAATTCAATGAGTTCTTCTGAACTATGCTGCTGAGTGATTTCATTTATAGCTTTGTTCAAATTTATAACATCTTTGATCCTGCCCTGGTTATTCTTATACTCCTGTTTTGCAAGGGGCTTGAATATATCTTGGGAAACCATATTATTCCATTGTTTATCATTGCCCACAGCAAGGTATACAAAACCATTACTGGTTTTATAGACAGATACCGGGCTGAAAAATTCATGGGTATTGCCCCGTCTGGAAATATTCGCTCCAAAGCTGGTTGAAAGAGTGATGGGTACGGTAAGCCATGATACAGTGGATTCAAACATGGAAAGATCAATTTTTGTACCCTCTCCTGTTGCAGCACGCTGGAAAAGGGCTTTCATTAAAAGACCATACCCGTGTTCACTGGTTCCCATGTCTGGCAAAGGAATACCCAGAACCTGGGGGTCTGCATCTGCTTCACCGGTAAGCTCCATCAAACCGGATCTTGCCTGTAAAATTGGGTCGTAAGCTCCTTCATTGGAATCAGGACCAAATCCTGTCAATCCCAGCCAGATAATATCAGGTTTCACCTGCTTGATTATTTCATAGGACATACCAAGTTTGTCATAATTTTTTGGTAATTGATTGGTAATAAATATGTCAACGTCAAGTTCCTTGATCAATTTTTTGAATATTTCCTGACCCTTAGGATCAGCCATATTTAGAGAAAGAGCCTTTTTCCCGGAATTTATGCAAAGATAATACGAGTTCATTCTTTTTTCATCCAATACATTTTCGCCGATAAATCTGTTTGGATCGCCATAAACAGGATGTTCAAGCCTGATAACTTCCATTCCATCCTGGGCAAGTCTGTATGTAAGATATGGGGCAACAGTTGCCTGTTCAAGTGATAACACAGTCAAATTCTTAAAAAGTTCCATAAACTTCTCCTAAAAATCAATATGATTTACCTTATCCATAAAAGGTATACTGTATACAATTATTTAATGTCAAGATCTTTTATGCCAATAATTTATCAACAATTAGCAAATCCTGATCTTGGGCTTTACCTTCCTATGATTGTCCTGCCTATAATCATTTTTTCAATTTCCTTTGCACCTTCATAGATTTCAAGAACTTTGGCAGCCCTGTAAAAACGCTCGATATCATAGTCATCAAAATAGCCATATCCGCCATGGAGCTGAAGAGCCTCATCAACCACTTCAACAGCAATACGTGAGGCATATAATTTTGCCATGGCAGTGACATTAGTATCAGCCTTTCCGTTATCAAGCAGCCAGGCAGCCTTGTACATAACATTTCTGGCAAGTTCTATTTTTACTGCCATATCAGCTATCTTAAATTGTACACCCTGAAAACTTCCAATGGGCTTTCCAAATTGTTTTCGGTCTTTAATATGCTTAACAGCCATATCCAGGGCTCCCTGGGCAAGTCCCACCCCATGGGCGCTGACATAAGCACGACTTCTATCAAAAAATGCCATGAGCTGATGAAATCCATTGCCTTGCTTCCCTAAAAGATTTTCTTCAGGGATATGTAGATTATTAAAATAGATAGCAGCTGTATCTGAACAACGCAGCCCCATTTTGCCATGCATTGGCTCGGCTTTATATCCTTGCCTATCTGTCTCCACAATAAAAATGCTATGACGTTTGGATCTTGGTGCATCAGGGTCAGTTACGGCAAAAACCAACATAAAAGTTCCCCTGGTTCCGTTTCCAATCATGACTTTAGAGCCGTTCAGAACCCATTCATTGCCATGTTTTACAGCTTCTGTGCTTGCAGACAAAGTATCAGAACCTGCATCAGGCTCTGTTATGGCAAAACCCATGACTGCATCCCCTGTAAAAACAGGCTCAAGGTATTTTTTCCCTTGCTCATCAGTACCAAAAAGGAGAAACTCTTCCGCACCAAATGTCAAAGAACAAAGCTGCTGACTAATACCCGGGTCTACTTTCCAGAACTCTTCCATGACCATTGCCTGCTCAAGAAAACCAAGCCCTGGACCTCCAAATTTTTCAGGAATAAAAAGACCTATAAGGTCAAGTTCTCTTGCTTTTTTTACTATTTTTTCAGGATAAGTTTCATTTAAATCAAGCTCTCTACCAACAGGAGCCATTTCTCCCAAAGCAAATTCCCTTGCAGCTTTTTGAATAAATTTTTGTTCCTTTGTTAGTAAAAAATCCATTTATCTCTCCCTATTTTAAATTTGCAATGCCTCATTACATTGGAATATTTCCATGTCGCCTAAAAGGTTCAGGGCGTTTTTTATTTTTCAGCATTCTAAGACCCTTTATTATCTGCATCCGGGTTTCTGAAGGTTCTATAATCCGATCCACCAGCATATTGGAAGCTGCATGAAACGGATTTGAATATTTATAATCATATTCCTTTATTTTCTGCTCCCTGAAACTTTCCGGGTCATCTGATGCCATAATATCTTTGCGATAAATAATATTAATAGCTGCTGTTGTATCCAATACAACCAATTGGGCAATCGGCCATGCCAGCATCAAATCAACGCCCATTCCAGCAGAGCACATTGCCATTACAGCTCCTCCATATTCTTTTCTCAATGCCAGGGTGATCTTAGGCACACTTGCTTCTGCGTATGCATATAACATTTTTGCACCATGTCTTATGATACCGGCATGTTCCTGGGAGACTCCAGGGAAATACCCGGGCACATCCACTAAATTCACCAGAGGAATATTAAAACAATCACAAAACCTTATGAAACGTGCTGCCTTGTCCGAGGAATGGTAATCCAGACAACCTGCCATAAAAGAGGGTTGGTTTCCAACAATCCCAACAGTATTTCCGTCAAGGCGAGCAAGACCTGTAATAATATTAGGGGCAAATTCAGGCAATATTTCCAGAAATTCATTATTATCAACAATTTGTCCTATTACCTGGTGCATATCATAGCCTTGTTTAAAATCTGCCGGCACAATATCAGTTAATATATCGTTTTTACGTTCCGGATCATCAGTACATGAGTATGAAGGAGGAGCCTCATCATGATTGGAAGGCAAAAAACCTAATATATAACGAATCAATTTAATGCTTTCCTGATCATTTTTTGCCACAAAATGAGCCTGACCCGTGGTGCGACTGTGAACATCAGAACCGCCAAGTTCCTCTAAAGTCACAGTTTCACCTGTGACATCCTGAATAATTTTCGGTCCTGTGATCACCATCTGACTCTGCTTTTCAACCATGATTATAAAATCTGTCAATGCCGGTGAATACACTGATACTCCGGCACAGGGTCCCATGATACAGGATATTTGAGGGATCACTCCTGATGCTGCAGTATTTCTCAAAAACATGCCTGCCACACCCTTGGATGCAAAAAAACCTTCATGAAGCCGCCCCCCGCCAGAATCATTCAGACCGATTAAAGGTGCTTTTACTTTTAATGCTTCATCCATAATTCTGCATATCTTTTGACCATGGATAGTGCCGACCGACCCCCCGAGGACTGTTGCATCCTGGGCATAGGCAAATACAGTACGCCCGTCAATGCTGCCAAAGCCTGTTACCACACCATCTCCCGGAACTTTTCTTTTTTCCATACCAAAATCAACGCATTGGCTTTGGGCAAGATCATTGAGCTCCACAAAACTGCCTTTATCAAACAATAGGTCAAGCCGTTCCCTTGCAGTAAGTTTTCCTTTTGAACGATGGCGATCCATTGCTTTTTCACCGCCACCCATGATTGCTCCGTGTTGAAGAGTCCTTAATCTTTCGAGTTCTTCCTGGTGTGTTTTTGCAGCCATGATATAAATCCTGATTTAAGGTTAAAAGCGCTTTAATAAAGCCATGGACCAATAAAACCTGTCTTAGGTTGCCATGACGACAACAAATAATTGTATACTGTATACACTTAATATATGTCAAGCAATATTTCTCAGTTAAAAAGAAAGATTGGTTTTAACTGCAGCAATTCTCGGTCAAAAATTATTTTTAAAATTAACAAGTGTAATATAGTCAA
>CAZTEM010000033.1:0-28755 GCA_964612755.1 uncultured Desulfobacterales bacterium
CTATTATAATAATCAGATATACAAAATTGTATATAGATATTTTAACTATATTATACTATTACACCTGTTAATCTTAAAAATAATTTTTAACCGAGAATTGCTGCTCTTTTAACAACTATATTGCATCATACAAGAGCCTGTGCTATTTTATGTAAAATGTAATAATACTGATATTTTAAGAGGCAATCATTATGACAACCGCACTTAAAATTACTGATGATTTCACGCCTTTGACTTTTTCCCGGCTTATGAAAAAAAAGAGTTTAATTAGCCTTGGTAAGGAGGGACCCTGATCTATGAGATACAAACTCCTTATACTCCTATCTTTGCTATGTCTGTCATGCACAACAAAAAAAGACTGCATAGGCACTATTGATTGTTTATACCGAACCACAGACTCTCTTTCTAATCAGGCTCAACTCCAACCTCGTGGGAAATGTGCATTCTTTAAAAATGGTCAAATTTATATCTGTAATTCAACAATAAAAAAACTGCTATTCTCAAAAAAAGGCTTATCAAATATCTATACAAGCAAGTATGGCTGGCTATTTGTAAAGACAGATGGTTCAACAATACCGACTATCACTTTTGATAACGGCTCTGATTATTTTGTCGAGAATATGGCACGCTATACAGACAATGGAAAAATTGGCTTTATAGATGAGTATGGAAAAATTGTTATTAAAGCTGACTATGATTTTGCATTCCCTTTCCAAAATAGCTATGCAATAGTTTGTAATGGTTGCACTCCTATTCCTGATGATGAATATTTTGTTTTAACTGGAGGGACATGGGGTTGCATTGATAAAAATGGCATCATTATTTTGCCTCTAAAATACAAAAAAAATGAAATACAAAATGAGGTGGAAAAACTTTAAGCTATGATTGTTTTTTTTTGTTTTTCTTTTCTTCTTAAGTCTTTTTCCACAAAAATTTTATCACCTGTAAAGGGATTTATACCTGTGTAGTACATGAGAGTTGAATATGTTGAAGGAGTGGGGGTAAATATCTGAACCTGGCGGGGGTTGATTTTTAATTCTTTTTTAGAAAAAATTTTAAGAGCCTGCATATCCTTTATGGTACAACCCGGATGAGCAGCAATTAAATAATATGTCAAGAATTGAGGTTTTTTTGCCTGGTTTGTGATCTTTATAAACTTTTTTCTAAACTCAAGGATATGTGATATATCAGGCTTGCCCATGAGTTGTAAGACTTTTCTTTCGCAATGTTCAGGTGCAAGTTTCATCTGACCTGAAACATGATTTGCAATAAGTTTTAAAAGATATTGGTGTCCATGTTCTTTATCTTTAAGGATCATGTCATGCCGTATGCCTGAAGCTATAAAGACTTTTTTCACTCCTTTTACAGCAGATAATTTTGCAAGGAGGCTTGTCTGGGGCGCATGATCCGGGTGTAAATTCTTGCATACACTTGGGAAAAGACACCTTTTATCTTTGCATATGCCCTTTTGTATTTTTTTTCTGCATTCAAATCCATACATATTTGCTGTGGGTCCACCAACATCATGGATAATACCTTTAAAACCCTGTAGCTTTGTTAATTTTTCAGCTTCATTTACAATTGACTTTTCACTGCGCCATGTAACTGTGGTGCCTTCATGAATACTTATCGCACAAAAATTGCATTGACCATAACAACCGCGATGGGCTGGTATGGAAAATTGTATGGTTGCAAGAGCCTTTACATCACCATCTTTTTTATAATAGGGATGGACATCTCTCTTAAATTCAAGATTGTAAACTCTGTCTAACTCCATGGTTGAAAGCGGTGGTTGTACAGGGTTTAATACCAGATATCTTGTACCATGTTTCTGCATGAGCCCCTGTGCGTTTATCGAATCATTATTTTGATAAAATATATTAAAACTTTTAATAAATTTTGTTTTGTCTTTGGACACTTCTTCAAAAGAAGGAATTTCAATATAATCATCAATCTTTGTTTTTGAAATATATCCCAGACCTTTTATTTTTGATGTATCAAGTTTTTTTTTGAGGCATAGGGCAAGCTCAACAATTGTTCTTTCACCCATACCAAAAACAAGATAATCTGCCTTTGAATCAAAAAGAATTGAGCGCCGGAGTTTGTTTGACCAGAAATCGTAATGGCAGATACGCCGAAGGCTTGCTTCAATACCGCCCAATACTATGGGAGACATTGATTTGAAATATTTTTTTACAAGGTTTGTATAGGCAATTACAGCACGATCCGGGCGTTTATCATTAATTCCTCCCGGAGTATAATCATCGCTTTTTCTTCTTTTTTTTGATGCAGTATAATTTGCCACCATGGAATCAATAGCTCCTCCTGTTATTCCCCAGAAAAGAGCAGGTTTACCAAGCCTTGTGATATCTTTGTCAGAATCCATGGCAGGCTGGGCAATGATGCCAACCCTGTATCCTTTGTCTAAAAGAACTTTTCCTATTACCGATACACCCATGAATGGTGAATCAATGTAGGCATCACCCGTAACAAGAATGATATCAAGATGATTCCAGCCAAGTTTTTTTAATTCCTGCTTTGTTGTGGGAAGAAACATGAAGCAAATCTAATTATAAACAGGGAAGTTGTCAATAGTTGATTTGCAGCAATCCTTGATTATAGCATATTTACATGCGTTTGCCCTAAGGATATTGACTTGAAATATAAATTTTAGTATTAATATATAGTAATAATCCATTAAAATCGACCCTGGAAAAGGAGCTTGGCATGGGGAAAAAAATGAAAGCGCTTGTAAAGGCAAAACCTGAGCAGGGGTTATGGCTTCAGGACGTAGATGTACCTGAAATAAGCCAAAACGATGTTTTAATTAAAATAAAAAAAACTGCTATTTGCGGAACAGATGTACATATTTATAATTGGGATAAATGGTCCCAGGCAACAATCCCGGTACCCATGCATGTGGGACATGAATTTGTGGGTGAAATTGTTGAACTTGGAAAAAATGTCCATGATTTTAAAATTGGTGACCTTGTGTCCGGGGAAGGTCATATTGTTTGCGGACATTGTCGTAATTGCCTTGCCGGGCGCCGCCACCTCTGCAAAAACACCCAGGGAGTTGGGGTAAACAGACCAGGTGCTTTTGCCCAATATTTATGCATACCTGTAACCAATGTCTGGTATTGTGATAAAAACATACCAATGGATGTGCTGTCCTGTTTTGATCCCCTTGGCAATGCAACCCATACAGCTTTGTCTTTTAATGTATTAGGTGAAGATGTACTTATTACAGGCGCGGGTCCCATAGGATGTATGGCTGCCATGATAGCAAGACATGCAGGCGCCAGATTCGTAGTTATTACTGATGTGAACCCCTACAGGCTTGCACTTGCGAAAAAAACCGGCGCTGATCTGGTTATTGATGTGTCAAAGGACAATATTGAACAAGCCCAGAAAAAACTCGGCATGAATGAAGGCTTTGATGTTGCAATGGAGATGTCAGGCAATCCTGCTGCATTAAATTCAATTCTTGATAATATGTGCCATGGCGGTAAAATTGCACTTCTTGGCATAATGCCTGAAAATACGGAGATAGACTGGAATAAAGTTGTTTTTAATATGTTTACAATAAAAGGTATATATGGTCGGGAAATGTATGAAACATGGTATAAAATGACAACCATGATACAGTCCGGGCTTGATATCACCCCTCTTATTACACATAAATTTCATTATACTGAGTTTGAAAAAGGCTTTGATGCTATGAGATCAGGCAATTCAGGCAAAGTTGTCCTTGACTGGGATTAAATTATACAGGAGTTAAATATATGTCACTTGAAAAATTAAACACAGCCCTTGAACAGGAAATTAACACCCTCAAATCCGAAGGAAGAGCAAAAATACCTGAAAGAATTATTGAAAAGTTTATACCTCCACAAGATGACCTGGGACCAAGATATAAACTTAAAGGATATAACAAGGAATTTATAAGGCTTAATTCAAATTCTTATTTATCTTTATCCAATAATCCGGAAATGATGAAAGAGGCAGATATAGCCACAATGAATTTCGGCGTGGGTCCCGGAGCCGTAAGATTTATTGACGGAACATTTATTCACCATGCAAATCTGGAAAAAAGGATTGCAGAATTCACAAACAAGCCCGGTGCAAAAATATTTAATTCTGCATATACTACAAATCTGGGACTTGCCATTGCAATAAGTAATAAAAAAACCTATTGGATAGGGGATAAACTTAATCATAACAGCATAATCAGAGCAATGCGCATTGCCAATATCCCAAGCCCCAATAAAGGTATTTTTAATCACAATGACATGGAGGATTTAAAAAAATGCCTTGATCAGGTACCAGACGATATGGAAAGAGTGCTTGTTATATTTGATGGTATCTTTAGTATGCGTGGCGATTGTGCACCCATTGACAAGATTAAAAAAATTGTCAGACAATATGATTCAAAATTTAAAGATGGTGTTGTAACCATTGTTGACGATTCCCATGGGATAGGAGCATATGGAGATACTGGTCGTGGAACAATGGAGCACTGCAATGCTGTTCCTGACATAATTATTGGAACCTTTGGCAAGGCCTTTGGGGTAAACGGAGGTTTTATTGCTGCAAGCGAGTCAATAATAGAAACAATACGCCAGAAAGCAGATACATATATTTATACAAACCCTTTAAGCGTTGCAGATTGTGCTGCTGCTATAAAAGCAATTGATATCTGTGACAGTGCCCAGGGGATTGAGCTTTTAAAAAATGTTAAAGCGCGTACTTTGCAATTTCGAGAAGGGTTAAAATCTCAGGGCAAAGAAACAATAAAAGGACCACATCCGGTTGTTCCCATGCTTGTAAGGGATACTGCAAAGACCCATGAAATTGTAAGATACCTTTTTGAAAATGGTGTACTTGTTGTGGGATTAACTTTTCCTGTTGTTCCAAATGGTGACGAAACAATCAGATTTCAAATTAATGCGGCACATACTGAAAAGGATATTGAATATGTGCTGAATTTACTTAAAAATTTATAATTTTATTTTTTAATTGGTATTTTGACAAGAAATTCTGCGCCCTTACCTTCACAGCTTGTAAGGGCAAGTTCTCCTCCCATATCTTTTAAAAGTACCATTACTCCTGCAAGCCCGATACCGTGGCTTTCCACAACATTATTGATTGAAGCGCCACAGGTAAAATAAGAATTAAATATTTTTTTATGGTTAGCTTCGGCAATGCCTTTACCATCATCTTTAACAATCAGGGTTAGATAATCATCTTTGATTGTACCAAAGATTTCAATTAATTCAGAACGGAATTTTATGGCATTGGTAATAAGATTTCTTAATATCTGCTTTACCTTATTTTCATCCAGATAAAGTTTTTTACCCCATAGGTCATCATCTATTAAAATCTGAAAGCCATTGATTGCAATGGCTTTTTGTATTTCTTTCAGGTTTTTTGATTTTCTTATTATTTCAGCAGTTTTTGTGTCGGAAAGGTCAAAGACTTCGATTAACACATCAGACACTATAAAAGAAAGACAGGTATCTTTATAAATCATTATGCCTTCACTTGATCTGCCAAGTTCCAAAACATCATTTACAATTCTTTTTGTATTATTTGTATTCCTGAGTATTCTTTTTAAAACCTTTTCCTGCTTTGGGGTTAATGGGCCATAGGAATCTGGTCTGTTAAGCAGGGATTTTACTCCGGCATCTATAACAGAGATGGGAACTTTAAGGTCATGGATTAGAAGCTCTATTTTTATTTCGCTTTTGCCCATATTAACACTCCGTCTCCAAGTAGTTTAAAATCTTGTATTTTACTAAATTTAATAGTAGAGTTAAGTCTACTATTGGAACTTTAAAAAAATTGTCACCATGTTATATGAATATTATATCTTTTGTAAAGTGATTTGGAGGTTTTTTTAATGGGTAAAGATGATTCTTTAGAGGATGAACTAAAAGAAAAGATAGATGAGCTTACTTCTGTAATTTGTGAGGCGCCTATTCCAATGTTAGTCATTAATAAGGATCATAAAATTGTTCATTTTAATAAAGCCTGCGAGGCATTAACAAAACTTTCAAAACAAGACATGCTTGGTACAAACCAGCAATGGAAAGCCTTTTATTCCAAAGAACGCCCTGTTATGGCTGATTTGATAGTTGACAATGCTTCCGAGGCAGAAATCATTAAACATTATGGGTTTAAATATAAACCTTTGAAAAGTTCCAATGAAAGATATGCTGCAGAAGATTTTTTCCCTGCCCTGGGTAAAAAAGGAAAATGGCTTTTTTTCACTGTAGCGCCCATTAAGGATAATAATAATGAAATAATCGGTGCTGTGGAAACTCTTCAGGATATAACCGATGAAAAAAATGCCCAGGAAAAAATGCGTAACTCTAAAAAGCATTATAGAATGCTTGTGGAATTCGTACCCTATCCTATTATAGTATATGACAGCGAGGGGCTTGCTTCATATCTTAATCCTGCATTTACTAAAACCTTTGGATGGACCCTTGAAGAATTGGAAGGTAAAATCATTCCCTTTGTTCCCGAAGAATTAGATAAAGAAACAAAAGATATATTAAGAAAATTCTTTAAAGAAAGATCTTTAACCAGATATGAGACCCAAAGATACACAAAAGATGGTGCTTTGCTTGATGTTATCATGTGGGCAACAACTTTTTCAAGGGAAGGTCAGACTTCCAATGAAAATTTTGTTATTTTAAGGGATATTACAGAAGAAAAAAGAATCGCAGCTTTTAATAAAACAATCATGAGAATCAGCACAGCTCTTCCAGAGTACCCGGAACTTGAAGAACTAATGAATTATCTTACAAAAGAAATCAAAAATCTTCTTAACACAGAAGGTTCCATAGTGCTTCTCTATGATGAATTGAAAAATGAGGTCTTTTTCCTTGGTGCTGCCTATGATTGCTCTGATACTGAAAAAAGAGCAAAAAAAGTCAGATTCCCTATTAATGAGGTTTTGGCAGGAGAAGTTATTAAATCCGGTAAACCTGTTATTGAAAATGATCCGGAAAAATGTGCAAGATATCCAGAAAGAGACAGAAAACTTGGGTATAAAACAAAAAACCTTATTGTAGTTCCCATTAAAAGTGATGAGAGGATCATTGGAACTTTAGTTGCTTTAAATAAAAAAAAGGGTCTGTTTGAAGATATTGATATTGAACTTTTAGAAGTCGTTGCAGGAACGGTTGGAATCTCTATTGAAAATGCCAGATTTTCAGAAGAAGTAAAAAAAGCTTATAAAGAAGTTGCCATAATGAACCGTGCAAAGGGCAAGGCAATCAATCATCTTTCCCATGAGCTTAAAACCCCTGTTGCAATCTTGACAGGCTCTATGGAAGCTCTTAAAAAGCGTTTGTCTGCATCTGGAGAAAAAAAATGGGAAAGCACCATTGCAAGGATTGAAAGAAACCTTCAAAGGATTGTTGAAATTCAGAATGAAACTGCTGATATCATGGAAAACAAAGAATATTCAGCCCGAACCCTATTATTAAAAATGCTGGATTCCTGTAAAGATGAGCTTGAAGTTCTCCTATCCAAAAATATTCAGGACAATGTCCACCCGGATAATATTATGAATTCTGTTAAACAGATGATTGATGAAAAATTCGGTCCCAGTGAAACAGGCAATGAAAATGTTGATTTAAATACATTTCTCCCTGAATTTATAGATGGATTAAAGAAAAAATACCTTAAAAGAGATATTGATGTTGAGCTAATCCTCAGTGAAAAAATACCTTTGATTAGCATCCCTTGTGATATTCTTGCTAAAATTCTTGAAGGATTGATTAAAAATGGTATTGAAAACACACCTGATGGTGGGAGAATCGTGGTCAAAATAGAGACAGAGAATGATGGCATTCTGTTAAAAGTACATGATTTTGGTGTTGGTATCAAAGATGAAGATAAAGTCAGTATTTTTGGAGGGTTTTTCACAACTCAGGAGACATTGCTTTATTCGACCAAAAACCCCTATGCTTTTAATGCCGGGGGTAAAGGTGCAGACCTTTTACGAATGAAAATTTTTTCAGAAAGATATGGTTTTAATATTTCTTTAGAATCTCAAAGGTGTAAATTCCTTATTGAGAATAAAGATTATTCATGCCCTGGCGATATTGAAAAATGTATTTATTGCAAATCACAACAAGAATGTGAGCAAGCTGGTTTTACAATATTTTCAGTGCTGTTTTCTTCTCTCTAACAATCAAAACAGAACAAAATGAGCTCTTGTTTTTACAAAAAAAGCTTGACTCAACAAATTTAATTAAATACTATCTTTTTCTATGAACACTATTCAAAGTTTAAATGTTTTCAATATTTATGAAAACAATTCAGAAAAATATAAAAGCCTTACTGCGCTCAATTACAACTCTGTTGATTTTTCCTACAAGGAATTATTTGATGATACTGTAAAACTTGCATCAGGACTTAAAAAATTAAATCTTAAACCTGGCAGTCGTATTGCAGTTATATGTAAAAACCACCCTGCATTTTTTCATCTGTATGGAGCATGTGCGGGTTTAAACCTTATCATGGTGCTTGTAAATCGACGCTTAAGCTCTGAAGAAATTAAATATATTATTCAAGACACAACACCTTGTTTGATTATTGCAGATTCTGAGCAAAAAGAGCTTGCAAAATCATTAACAGACGAATTTGCCTGTCTTAGTAATTATTTTATAACAGGCAATAATCATGACAATGATGAGCATGATATTGCAAATCTTTATTCTGCAACTATATTGGACCTGCAAACTGCCTTTGACATAGATGACCCGTATATCATTATTCATACAGCTGCTGTGCAGGGCAAACCCCGAGGGGCTGTTTTATCCCATGGGAATATCATTTTTTCTAATCAGCAGGTTATAACTGAATTTAATCTTGATACAACTCAGACTTATTTAAATATTTTACCACTTTTTCATATTATGGGTGTTAATTTAGGACTTGGGACCCTCCAGGCTGGCGGTAAAAATGTAATACTTGAAAAATTTGACCCCATAAAAACACTTGAACTTATCCAAAACCAGAAAGTAAACCTTATTGGTTCTTTCCCTCCCATATTAAATAACCTGATGGAAGCCTCCCCAAAGAGCAATTATGATCTTTCAAGTTTAAAAATTGCTGCTGGCATTGAACAACCTGAGACCGTAAAAAAATGGGAAAACTTTACAGACTCCAAATTCTGGACAATGTATGGTCAGACCGAGACATCAGGGCTTATAACCTTTTCCGAATATTTTGAGAAACCCGGTTCAGCAGGTAAGGTTTCAACCCTTGCCAATATAAAAATAGTAGATGATATGGATAATATTGTATCCCCGGGTCAACCAGATGATAAACCAGGTGAAATCGTTGTCAGAGGTCCCCTTGTTTTTAAAGGATATTGGAAAGCCGATGATTTAAATGAATACACGTTTAGAGGAGATTGGCACCATACAGGCGACCTTGGCATACTCGACTCTGACGGATTTTTATTTTTCAAAGGACGGAAGGCTGAAAAAGAACTTATTAAATCCGGTGGAGAAAACGTTTTCCCGGCAGAAGTAGAAAAAGTTATTTCCTATCACCCAGCTGTAAAAGAAGTTTGCGTTTTTGGTGTCCCTGACCCGAAATTTGGCGAAGGCATTAAAGCCGTATGTTCGTTAAATAATGGTCAAACAATCACTAAACAGGAACTTATTAATTTTACCGGAACAAAAATCGCAGGTTACAAAAAACCGCGACATATTGAATTTGTTAAAGAACTGCCGAAAACAGAAGATGGATCAATTAATCGTGAAAAAGTTAAATTGATTTATTTACCTTGACACAGGTAAGGTTATTTAATATGGAAGAAGGTAGTGGTTTTACATAGCCTCTGCTGTATCTCATTTAACGTATAGATTATTTTGGAATTTTTTTATGGCACATTTAACTGTCTCTGATGTTACACTTTCCTTTGGCGGACTTAAAGCTCTTTCCCATGTGAAAATGAAAATTGAGCCTGGTCTTATAACTTCAATTATTGGACCTAATGGCGCAGGAAAAACCAGTATGCTCAATTGTATTTCAGGGTTTTATCACCCAACTAAAGGTGATATTCTTTACAAAGGGAAAAAGCTTACCCATTCTTCTCCTCACCAGATATCCAATATGGGTATTGCAAGGGCATTCCAAAATCTTGAACTTTTTTCAGGACTTAGTGTTCTGGATAATCTTCTCCTGGCAAGACATCAAAATCTTAATTATAATTTTTTACAGGCCCTGATTTTTTTTGGTAAAGCTTCAAGAGTTGAAGCAGAAAACAGGGCTTCTGTAGAAGATGTAATTGATTTTATGGAACTTGAACCTTATCGCAAAAGTCTTGTTGGCAATCTAAGCTATGGCGTACAAAAAAAAGTTGAAGTTGCAAGGGCATTAACCCTTTCTCCTGAGCTTTTACTGCTTGATGAACCAATGGCTGGAATGAATATAGAAGAAAAAGAGGATATTGTCCGTTTTGTTATGGATATTCAAAAAGAACGAGGCATTACCATTGTTCTGGTTGAACACGATTTAGGTGTTGTAATGGATATTTCAGACAGAATTTATGTTCTTGATTTTGGAGAAATTATCGGGTCCGGAACCCCTAAAGAGGTTTCTGAAAATCCAAAAGTTATTGAAGCTTATATCGGAGAAGGTTAAATCATAATGAATAATAATGATCATTTACTTGAATATTCCATACCTCAACTGCTTCGCTGGCGAGTTGATAAAAGTCCTGACAATATAGCACTCAAAGAAAAAGATTTTGGAATCTGGAATGCCTATACCTGGAAAGATTACTATTCTTATGTGCGTAAAACTGCCCTGGGTTTACAAAAACTTGGCATGGGCAAATCAGATACCATTGGAATTATCAGTGATAATATCCCGGAACTGCTCTTTGCTGCCATTGGAGCCCATTCCCTTGGAGCAATTTCCGCAGGAATCTATCAGACCAGCATGCCCGATGAGATATTGCACATTATTAATTATCTTAATATCAGTTTTGTATTCTGCGATAACCAGGAACAGGTTGATAAAATTATCGAAATCCGTGATCAGGTACCTAATGTTAAAAAAATTATCTTTGAAGACCCCAGAGGCATGAGAGATTATATGTCTGATGACTGGTTTATATACATTGAAGATCTCTATAAACTTGGTGAAAATCTTAACAAAGACAACCCTGATTTATTTGAATCTTTAGTGGATAAAGGTAAACCTGACGATGTATGTCACCTTTGCCTGACTTCAGGAACAACAGGTCTGCCCAAAGGGACAATGCTGACCCATAAAAATTATATTAATATGGGAATTCAGCTCACAGCAGTTGACCATCTTGAACCCAGTGATGAATATGTTTCCTTTCTGCCCTTTGCCTGGATAGGAGAACAAATGAACTCATTCGGGGTTGCCATGGCAACGGGAATAACTCTTAATTTCCCGGAATCTGTTGAAACAAGCATGTCAGATTTAAAAGAAATTGGTCCCCATTTCATGTTTGGAGCACCAAGAATTTATGAAACAATTCGTTCGGAAATATGGTTAAAAATTGATCAATCTTATTGGCTTAACAAAGTATTATACAATTATTTTATTAAAATTGGAGAACAGGCTGCAAATTATAGAATGACCGGAAAATCAATGCCTTTCATCCTTGGAATCAAGGCATGGCTCGGGAAACAATTAATATTCAGACCCCTTGTTAACCAGATTGGTTTTCTTCGTTTAAGAAGAGCTTATACCGGAGGGGCTGCCCTTGGACCTGAGCTTTTTACATTTTACCAGGCAATAGGTGTCAACTTAAAGCAGATTTACGGGCAGACAGAGATTGTTGGGATTGCCTATATGCACAGAGACGGTGATGTCCGCTCTGATACTGTTGGCAAGCCTTTACCAGGTACTGAATGCAAAATCTCCGACCAGGGAGAAATCCTTTCTAAGTCTGCATCTGTTACCCCGGGATATTATAATCTTCCTGAAAAAACTAAAGAGCTTTTAGAAGGTGGATGGCTGCATTCAGGCGATGCAGGATATATTGACGATAATGGACATCTTATCGTTATAGACCGTGTTTCCGATGTTATGCATAATAATAAAGATGAAATGTTTTCTCCAATGTTTCTTGAAAATAAACTTAAATTCAGCCCCTATATAAAAGAAGCTGTTATTTATGGAGATAAAGAAGATTTTGTAGGATGCCTGATAAATATTGACCCCATTGTGGTTGGTAAATGGGCAGAAGACAGAGGGATTTCCTATACAACATACATGGATCTTTCTTCAAAACCAGAAATTGCAGACCTTGTCATGGAACAGATTACTGATGTTAATGAACGGGCAGAAAAAGAACATTTTAAAATCAAACGTTTTGCTCTTTTGTATAAACTTCTTGATGTTGATGATGGTGAATTGACAAAAACCGGTAAGATCAGGCGTAAGTTTGTTAAAGAAAAATATCAAAACCTCTATGAAGGTCTTTATAATGAAAAAACAGATACCATGAAAGTTGAAGCTGTTTTCAAATATCAGGACGGGCAGTCTACATCTGTTAAAACAAGTATTAAGTTTTACACAATGAAAGGAGTCTGATGAGTTATTTTTTTCAAATTGTTGTAAGTGGGATTGTGGTAGGCTCTATTTATGCTTTGGCAGCTTTGGGACTAGTACTGGTTTATAAATCAAGCAGGGTTGCAAATTTTGCCCATGGTCAGATTATTGCGGCAGGTGCTTTTATAACTTATGCCCTTACAGTATGGGCAGGAGTGCATATCTTTTTTTCATTTTTATTGAGCATGATTATTACATTTTTCCTTGCCATGAGTGTTGAGCGGATATTTCTTCGACGACTCATAGGCGAGCCGATTATTTCCGTTATCATGGTGACAATAGGGCTTGCATCCATTATTGACGGATTAATTTATCTTACGGATTTTGGAACTGAAAATTTTTCTTTTCCGGCGTTTCTTCCTGTTAGCCCAATTTCTCTGGGCGGGGTTTCCATTTCATGGACACAGCTTGTGGGCGTTATTATTACTTTTATTTTAATTGGCGGATTTTCATGGTTTTTTAAAAAATCAACAATTGGAATTTCCATGCGGGCAGTTTCCGATGATCAATTTGCTTCCATGTCTGTTGGCATATCTGTCCCAAAAGTATTTGGGCTTGCCTGGGCAACAGCAGGATTGTCTGCTGCTGCTGCAGGATGTATCATAGGAAATATTACAGGATTAAATTTTGATACTCTTCATGCCTTTGGAATTATTGTTTTCCCAGTGGTGATTTTAGGAGGGCTTGACTCAATATTAGGAGCTGTTGTTGCCGGAATAATCATGGGTCTTATCCAGCAATTTGCCAGTGGATATCTGGATGGGCATTGGGGGCTTAATGGTACTGGTGATGTTATGCCCTATATTATTTTAGTAATTATTCTTCTTTTTAAACCACATGGGTTATTTGGAATCCATGAAATTGAGCGGGTATAAATTATGTCACAAAATCAATGGTTAGCAACAGGAAATTATTTTACAAGTTATAAACAGGAGCAGAGAACTTTTGCAACGCATCTTGACCGATCAATATTTTCCTTTTTCCTTTTATTGCTTTTTATATGGCCAATGTTTTTCCATTTAGGTTCCAAATATATGTTTGTTATTGACAATGTGCTTGTAGCTGTTGTTGCTGTAATCGGCCTTAACCTTTTAACAGGCTTTGCAGGTCTGATTTCAATAGGGCATGCAGCTTTTGTTGGTATTGGTGCATATACCATTGCATCTTTTTCCAAGGTACTTGGAGACTCACATATCGTAATAACTCACTTCTGGCCTGTTTTAATCCTTGCCGGAGGAATCTCCGGAGCTTTTTTTGGTGCAATCGTAGGACTTCCTGCCCTTAGGCTGAAACACCTTTATCTTGCCATTGCCACCCTTTCTTTTCAAATGATTTTTGAATGGTTTATCCAGATCATGAAATTTTTTAATCAGGGACAGACAATTGATGTGGGAAGAGTCTCATGGATCACAGGAAAAATTGGCAGACATGATCATTATATTTTCTGGTATTATGTAATACTTGTTATCATTGTTTTTGCAGGATTTGGAGTCCGCAATTTATTAAAAACCAGATATGGACGATGCCTTGTTGCAGTAAGAGACAATGACAGGGCTGCTGATGCCATGGGCATGCATCCGGGATTTACAAAAGTTTATGCCTTTGCTCTGGCAGGTTTTTTAGCCGGAGTTGCAGGAGCTTTGCATGCATATCTGTATACAGGAGTCGGATTTGAATCTTTTACACTTCATCAGTCCATTACATACCTTGCCATGGCAATAGTTGGAGGCTTAGGAACGTTGAACGGATCTTTCTGGGGTCCTGTAGCAATTCAATTTCTTGACCTGCAGGTTGGGAATCTTGCAGAATATGCAGGGAAATATTTACCATCAAGTATGAATTTATCAACTGCATTAAGACCTTTTACCTTTGGTCTTGTTATAGTATTATTTTTAATGTTTGAACCAAGAGGCATTGCAAACTGGTGGAGAATAGTAAAATCTTACACCAAATTATGGCCGTTCCGTTATTAGTAAGGAGTATCCAACTGAGGGAAGATTGTGTCATTCAATAAGGACTAACTTTTAGTAAAAAGGAGATAATTGTGAAAAAGACAAGATTTTTAATGGTAATGGTTATAGTAATTTTTTCACTTCTATTAGTGGTTAGCTGTGGAAAAAAGAAAGAAGAAAAACAAGTCGAAGAAAAACCAGAAGCTGCAAAGGTTGAGGCAAAAGCCTATAAAATAGGTCTGTCACTTGCCATAACAGGTCCTACATCAGATGCAGGCAACCCTTATTCAAAAGGAGTAGAAGATTATTTTAACTTTGTTAATGATACTAAAGTGCTTGGTGATGACACCATTGACTGCATGATCAGGGATGATCAATACAAAACTGATATAACAAAACGTAATTTTGAAGATTTTATTGATCAGGGCATAGTATTATATCTGAATTATTCAACAGGAAGCACTCTTGGATTAAAAAAAGATTTTGAAGAAGAAAAAATCCCTGTTATTCCGGCATCTTACCATGCAGGAAACCTTGATGGATCAAAGTATATTTTCCTACCTGTTGCATCTTATTCAGAACAATTGGTTGCACTTTCAGAATATGTTGTAAAAAATCATAAAGGCTCAGGCAAAGCAAAAGTTGCCATGTTTATTCACCCTTCTGCATTTGGCAGAGGACCTGTTGCTGATGCTGAAAAAGCTGTTGCTGCCGGTCTAAATATGGAAATCGTTGAAGTGGTTGAGCATGGTAAAGACCTTGATAATTCAGCTATGTTAAAGCGCCTTATGAGTAAAGGTGTACAATACGTTCTATGTCACACTGTACAGTCTCCTGTTGCAACAATGCTTAAAGATTCTGCCCGCCTTGGTCTTACAGCAACCACATATGGAGAAAAAGGAAAACTTACTTTTCTAGGTGTTCATTATACTGGTGGAAATGACTTAATTGCACTTGCAGGAGATGCATGTAATGGTTATGTATGGACATGTTCTTTTAATTTGACCTCTGAGCCTGGAGAAGGGACAACAAAGCAGCTTGCCCTTGCAAAAAAATATGGTCGAGATGATAAAGCTGCAAATTCTCATAATTATGCAGCAGGAATTATGGTTGCCCAGGTTACAACCGAAGCAATTAAAAGAGCAAAGGCTGCCGGTCTTGAAATCACCAAGGCAAATCTTTATAAAGTTTTGAATGAAATGCATGGAGACAAGGCTTATCAACCTTATACAACAATGGGTCCTGTAACATATTCAGAAACAGACCGTGCAGGCGTTGATATGCTTCAAATTTATACTGTTCAAAATGGTGCGTTCAAAAAAGTGGGATCACCAATGCAGTCAGAGTATATGAAAAAAATAAAATAGAAGATAAGTATATGTTCAATTAGTAATATTGTTAAGCTCATCTTAAATGTTTTTTACTTAAATATTTTATGATGAGCTTAACAAAAAATCAGAAAAAGAAAAGAAAAACATATGGGAAAAAATCTGCTTGAAGTAAACAATATCGAAGTTGTCTATAATGATATCATTCAGGTGCTGCGTGGAGTCAGCTTAAATGTACCCAAAGGAAGTATAGTGTCATTATTAGGTACCAATGGTGCAGGGAAAACCACTACCTTAAGGGCTATTAGCGGACTTTTAAAACCTGAGAACGGTGCTGTAAAAGAAGGGTATATAAAATTTGATAATACTGAAACAACCCATCTCATGGGTACAGATGTTGTAAAACTTGGAGCAGTTATGGTCCCGGAAGGAAGAAGAGTTTTCAAACATTTGACAGTTAATGAAAATATAAAAGTAGGGTCTATCACACGAAAAGACAGTGCTCAAAAAATACGTGAAGACCTTAAACTCATGTATAAACATTTCCCAAGGTTGTCCAATGTTACAAATAGAATGGCTGGATATTCTTCCGGAGGAGAGCAGCAGATGATTGCCATTGCAAGAGCTCTTATGGCAGCTCCTAAAATGCTCATGCTTGATGAGCCTTCCCTTGGTCTTGCTCCTTTGCTGGTAAAAGAAATTTTTGATAATATTGAACGTATTAATAAAGAATTAAAAACTACGATTTTTGTTGTAGAACAAAACGCAAAAATTGCTTTGGCAATATCAGATTATGCCTATATTATGGAATCAGGAAAAATTGTTCTTGAAGGATCTTCTAAAGAATTGCAGAACAATCCTGATGTTAAAGAATTTTATATGGGCATAACCCAGGGTGGTGGCAGAAAATCTTTTAAAAATGTCAAATCATATAAACGACGTAAGCGCTGGATGTAGAGTTAATGCTATAGGAGATCGATTTATGAAAATTATGGTTGGATATAATGGCGGCGATGTTGGCAAAAGAGCACTCTCCCTTGCCAGGGATTATGCTAAAACCTTTAATGCTTTTGTTTATATAATCACCTCCATGGAAGGCGGGAATTCAGAAAAGCCCTCTGATATTGTGAACGCCCAGGACCAATTGGATGATGCCAAAAAATTTATGCTTGATGCCGGTATTGAATGTGAAGCCCAGCAGAGTGTCCGAGGAATGTCTCCAGGAGAAGACCTTATAAATTTTGCCAATGAAAATGATATTTCCCATATTTTCCTTGGATTAAAGAAAAAATCTAGAGCACAAAAGGTTTTGTTAGGTTCAACATCTGCCTATATTATCCTCAAGGCTTCATGCCCTGTAACTACTGTCAACTGGGATATAACACGTTTATCCACAGATGAAATTTTAGACGGCAAAAAAATTTTAATAGTGGATGATGAGCCTGATATCCTGGAAACCATTGAAGAGCTCCTTGATATGTGTTTGATAGATAGTGCTCCTGACTTTGAAACTGCAAAAGAACTTTTAAATACAAATAAATACGATATTGCTATTTTAGACATTATGGGTATTCAGGGGTATGATCTTCTTGATCTTGCAAAAGAAAAAAAGATTCCTGCCTTAATGCTTACTGCCCATGCTTTAACTCCTGAAAACCTTAAAGAATCCATTAAAAAAGGGGCGGACGCATATATCCCCAAAGATGAACTTGTCAATATTGCAGATCATATTGCCGACGTTATTAAAAGTAATGTTAAAGGAAAGCAGGGGTACGGTGCCTGGTTTTCCAATCTTAAACCATTTTTTGATAAAGCCTTTGGCAAAGGCTGGAGAGATCAGGATAGAAATTTCTGGAACTCCTTTGACGATAAATATGGAAGATGATCATTTTGGGTTTTTCCAGATTAAGTTGTTGACAAATAAAAAAATGGCTTGTATATTTTGTTTTTTAAATGAGATAGGAAAATTAAGAAAAGCACCAATGAATACATTAATAAATAAAATTTTATTTGCATTAAATATAATACCAGCATTGGTGATATTTAGTATTGAACGTTTCTTTAGCTTTTTTAGGAGCGTTCATCCGGTATAATAACTGACAGATCAGGTTATCTTACCCCGGGTGAACATTGTTTGCCCGGGGTTTTTTTATTTTTAAGCTCTGGGATGAAAATCCCAGAGCTTTTTTTATTTTATAAGGAGGAAATAATGTTACTTATACTTGATAAGGACATCACTCAAAAGCAGAAAGAAGAACTTAAAACCACATTGGATGATAAAGGTTGTATTGCCCGGGAAATACATGACATGGGCAAAGATGTAATAGGGGTCATTGGCAGAGTTACAAAAGATTATGATTATTTTAAGAATATGGATGGGATTGCTGATGTTGTACCAATCAGCACATCTTTTAAATTTGTAAGCAGAGAATATAAAAAAGAGAATACAAAAGTAAAAGTAGGAGATGTTGTAATCGGCGGTGACAGAATAGTTATCATAGCAGGACCATGTGCTGTGGAAAGTCTTGAACAATCAATGACCATTGCAAAATCCGTAAGGCAGTACGGAGGCGTTTTATTCCGAGGCGGGGCATATAAACCGAGATCATCGCCATATTCCTTTCAAGGGCTTGAAGAACAAGGATTAAAAATACTTGCAAAAGTAAAAAAAGAAACAGGTCTTGGAGTTGTGACTGAAATGACATCTCCTGTTCAGGCTGATCTGATGATGAAATATGTAGATGTTGTCCAGGTGGGTGCGCGCAATATGCAAAACTTTGAGCTTCTAAAATGCGTTGGGAAAATGGGCAAACCTGTTCTATTAAAAAGAGGTCTTGCATCAACAATTCAAGAATGGCTGATGTCAGCAGAATATATTGTTTCCGAAGGAAATGAAAATGTAATATTATGCGAGCGGGGAATAAGGACATTTGAACCTTCCACAAGAAATACTCTTGACCTCTCAGCAATTCCTGTCTTAAAAAAATTAACTCATCTTCCAATTGTTATTGATCCAAGTCATGCAACAGGAATCAGAGAAAAAGTAAGCCCCATGGCAAGGGCAGCTATTGCCGCCGGAGCTGATGCTTTGATGATTGAAGTTCATAATGATCCTGATAATGCTTTATCTGATGGTCCCCAAAGCCTTTACCCTGAACAATTTGGCAAACTTACAAGAGACCTTTACGTAATAGCACCGGTTGTGGGTAAACAGCTTGATTTTGATTATCTTAAAAAATCAGAGGCAATGAGAAATTCAAAAAAGAATGGTGCAGGAACAATTGCATTTATTGGTGCTCTGGGCACATATAGCCATAAAGCTGCCATCCAGTATTTTGGTGATGACATAAAACCTCTTGCCATGGAAACCTTTGAGGATATATTTAAGGCAGTTGATCTAGGAGATGCAGAACATGGTATCATTCCTCTGGAGAATTCTTTATCAGGTTCCATACACGAGAACTATGATTTACTCCAGGAATATAATCTTAAGATAAGAGGTGAAATAACAATTCGTATAGAACATTCATTAATCGCACCAAAAGGAGCAGACAAAAGGTCTATTACCAAAGTTCTGGCGCCATCTCCTGCTTTTTCCCAATGCAAACATTATCTTAATCAACATCCTGATTATGAACAAGTGCCGGCAAAAGCCACTGCAAGTGCAGTAAAGTTTGTCAGCGAATCAAAGGATATAACAAAAGCTGCCATTGGCAGCAGCATAGCAGCTGACATTTTTAAAATGGCAATAATTGATAAAGGAATAGAAGATAATCCAAGAAATTATACAAGATTTGTAATAATCTCTAAAAATTATGGAAACCAGATTAATGGTAAAAAAGCCTCAATAATTTTTTCAACTCCAAACAAACCAGGCGCCTTGTTTGATGTTATGAAAATATTTTCAAATTACGATATTAATCTGGTTAAACTGGAATCCAGACCAATTGCAGGGAAACCCTGGAAATATATGTTTTATGTAGACCTTGAAATAAATATGGAAGAAAAAAATTCAAACCAGGTGGTAAAAGCACTAAAAAAGAAAACTGATTATTTTCGTATTCTCGGGGTATATTAAATCTTATATTCCCAAATCATAACAATGCCTGTTCAAAAAACATTTCTATATTGACCAGGCATTGTTTAACAAGTTCAATTTGACCTTGACTTATCCACCTGAATTGACTATACTTTTCTTATTAAGAAGGAACTCAAGATGACTTATTCAGCAATTATTGTTCTTGGAAATCTAATGAATAAATCAGGACTGCTTAATAGCGAGTCGTCTTCCCGCATGGACATCGCCATAAAAATTTTTTATAAAAAACAAGCTCCTTTGATTGTTACATGCGGATGGGCATATAGAAATGATTCTTCTATTGCATTGGCAAACGCTATGAAATTATATGCAATTAAAATCAGAAATGTTCCTTCCAAATTCATTTTAACTGAAGAAAACTCAAGGGATACTGTGGGAGATGCAGTGTTTACCAAAAAACATATTGCCCTGAATAGAGAATGGAATAATTTATTGGTAGTAACCAGTGACTATCATATATTACGGGCATATGAAATTTTTACTTATGTATACGGGAAAAATTTCTCAATTAAAGTTATAGGCGCAGATACTGATAACAACAAAGAAAGAATAAAGAATGAAAAAAAATCAATTCAGATGTTTTATGATACTTTTACGGGAATTGAGGCAGGAGATGACACTTTAATATATAAACGCCTTTGCGAACAACATCCGTATTACAATGGCATGGTGCACCCCAAATTAAAAATTAATTAGAACAATCTATCCAGGGAGTTAAATTGTAATGAACAATATAAAGAAAAAAATTTTGTTTCTAGGATACAAAGATTCATTGATTTTTAAATGGCTAAAAGATATTGGTGAATCAGTGATCCAATCATCTGAAAAAATCACACCACAATTTATTCATTTACATAATATTCAATTTATTATCAGCTACAGATATGGTTATATCCTTAAAAAAAATATTTTAGATCTATTCCCCAATAGAGCAATTAATCTGCATATTTCTTATCTTCCCTGGAACAGAGGTGCAGATCCGAATTTATGGAGTTTTGTAGAAAATACACCCAAGGGAGTAACAATTCATTATTTGGACCAAGGTGTGGATACAGGTGATATTATAATTCAAAAAAAACTTGAATTCGACATAGATAACGAGACTCTTGCGACTTCATATAGAAAACTGCAAACAACCATTCAACAATTATTCAAACAAAATTGGCAGAATATAAAAAATGAACAATGTAAAAAACAAAAACAAAAGGGTAAAGGTTCTCTGCATAAGATCAAAGATAAGAATAATCTATCCTGTTTTCTTACAAAAAAATGGGATACTCCTCTCACAGAATTTACCCAATTGGCAAGTCTGACAAACATCTACCCAAAGAATGGACATAACCCAACCATTATCAACTCAGACAATACTAAACCAAACATAGGTTTTTGTTTTTCCGGTGGAGGATCAAGAGCCTTGACATGTGCCTGGGGTCAACTACTTGGTCTTAAAAACCTTAATATTATTGATAAAGCACGCTATATCTCATCTGTCTCCGGTGGGACATGGGCTTTATCCATATACAATTATTTGCCTGATAATATAAGCGATACAGAGCTTCTTGGCACTTATTATCCACCTGAAAATCTATCTTTGACAGATAGTGCTGGCAAATTAAATGTTAATACTCTCAGCAAACACAGTCTGGGGCGGGCACCGGCAGGAATGGGTGTTGAAGAATTATTTGAAGCAGCTGTTCTTTTTCTCCTTTTTAACTCCACATCAGATTACAAATGGCTTTGGGCATATATTGTTGGTAAATTTATTTTGGACCCCTTTGAGCTCAGGGCTAAAGGAGAAAATGTGTGGGCTTCTTCAAAATACTTTTCTCTTTCACAAAATTATGCAACCAAGAATTTCCCAACACAAGCTCCTTTACTTAAGGATTTTTTCTTTTTACGTAAAGGACGACCTTTCCTTATTATGAATAATAATATAATGGAAAAAGTTCAAATCACCAATAAAGACATATCAAATATTGTACAGCTTCCTTCTCAGGTAACACCGATTTCCGGTGGTGCTCAGGGTCAAACACCGGATTTAGCTATTATTGGAGGAGGCTCAGTTGAATCCTATGGGAACAATTCAATACTTCAACAAAATTCAGCTGATGAATCCCCGGTAAAAATCAGAATATCGCAGCCCTATTCACTAATCGACATAGTAAGTACTTCAAGTGCTTTTTTTGCAGCAACAATTGCAAATTTAATTAAAACAAACTTTAATGATCCCAAAAAATTAAATAAATTGATTAAACAAATCAATGGCAACTTAAAAGAAGAACAAAAAAACAGCTTAATTGCTAAAGCAGAAAAAGAATTTTCTGAACAATTAAATATCTCTGAGTTTATTGAAAAATATTTGGAAAAAATTATTAAAAACAATTTATCTATAGGAGATATTATCCCAACCTATAATTATTGGCCAATAGGTACAACCAGTTATAATAGAGAGACAGGTTATACAGATGGCGGCACCCTTGACAATACAGGAGTGCTTGGGATATTAGCCCAGACAGATACCGGGCAAACCAGCCAGGATCCAATCAGTTTAATAGTATTTGACAATACCAATACTCCTTTGAAAAAAATAAAGAACGGCAATATTATTGCCGCAGGGCAAATCGCACCATTGTTTGGAATTGATTTTAATACCAAAGACGGTAGTTATCAACCCTTTACAGAATCTCAAAAAAACCCGGGTGATCCTGATTTTAAAGCCACAAGCTTGATAGGTTTATTTAATAATAACGAAATTTCGCCGGGTAACACTCCTTTTAACAATTTAGTCAATGGTCTATATGCTGCAAGTTGCGGTGCCTATTCAGGGCAAAAACCTGATGATTTAAAAATTAATACTAATCCTGCTTTTTATCAAATAAAATTAACAACCATTCAAAACTCTCTTGCAAATATTTCTGCCAACAGGCAAGTGAATATTTTATATATTCAAAATACAAAAATTCTAAATTGGCAGAATAATATTGGCGATTCAAACCTCAAAAACGAAATAAGAGAAGGGCAGAAATCATCAATTGATCCATTTACAGATTTTAAAAATTTCCCATATTATAGCACAAGCTTCAAAATCGGACTTAAACCAAAAGAGTCAAACATGCTTGCTCAAATGTGGGCATGGGCAATATCTGATACTTCAAGCCCCCTTAAAACCAAGCTGATCGACATCTTCAAAATAAAAAGCTGAAATAGCACCTTGAAACAATAAAGCAATTTTGATATATTTTACTTATAAATAAAATTATAAAGGTTAATAATTCATTGTGAATGCGAAACAAATATTTTGTTATTGTATTGTTGGGTTAATTCTTTTTTCCCCCTGGTCAAAATTAATCGCTTCGGAACAAAACCCTGATTTGCTGCTCAACATGGATATTGAGGATTTAATGTCTGTGGAAGTATTCTCAGTATCTAAATATGAACAATTATTGATCAATACACCTGCTGCAATAACAGTCATTACAAGCCAGGATATTCAAAATTCAGGTTTAAACAAGCTCCCGGATATTTTAAGTCTGGTTCCTGGTATGCAGGTAGTGCGCGATACCGATGGTCTGTTTTCCGTATCAGCAAGGTCAATACCTTTTTATGGTGAAAAAAAAATGCTGGTTCTCCTTGATGAACGCTCAATTTTTTCCCAGGCTACAGGAACCGTTACCTGGAGCAACCAAAGTTTTCTTCTGGAAGATATAGAAAAAATCGAAGTTATAAGAGGTCCGGGAGGAACCAGCTGGGGCTATAATGCTGTGGATGGTGTTGTAAATATTATATCAAAAAAACCAGAAGACACACTCGGATTTTCAGGTCAGACAATTGTTACAAATAATCGATATAAATCCTTTCAGACCCGCTTTGGCGGGCGATATTCAAATTCCTCATTCTATAAAATATATGCAGCCGGATCAAAGGATGAAATACAGAGATCCCTTGGATCATTTACCATAAAAGACACTATTTCCAAAGACAAATGTGGATTTCGCTTTGATTTTCACCCGGATAACAATAAAGATCTCATCTCCATGGAAGCTGCTGTGAGTAATTCAAACTATGATTCATTTTATAATGGAGAAGATATATTCAAGGAAACATTTATAAAAGGAGAATGGACAAAAACAATATCTGACATAGTGAATTTTAAAATTATAACTCACTATGACAACTCTAAACAAATTTATCAGCAAATAAAAACAGCTAAGGCATTTGCCATTGGAATAAAACAATTTAATACAGAAGCACAAATTAATTTTAAAACAGGTGAAAAAAACCATTTTATAGCAGGTATAGGATTTAAAAATACAAAATTCATTTCTTCTGATGGGTATAGTATACATTTTTTACAAAAAGGAGACAGGTGGAATAATTATAATATTTTTATTTCCGATGAAATTATAATATTGGAGAATAAATTATGGGTAACTGCCGGAACCAAGCTTGAACATAATACTAACACTAAATTTGGCTGGCAGCCCAATATCCGCTTTCTTTATAAACCGGATCCCGGGCAGAGTATCTGGCTTGCTGTTTCAAAAGCCTTAAGAGCTCCTGATTTTCGCGATGCAAGCAAACGCATTATTACAACAATGTTTTATGATGAGCATGGCAATTTATTTACATTTTATGACAAATATATACCAACACAATTAAAAGATGAACGATTAATTGCCTATGAGGCTGGATATCGTATTAAAATTCAGGATCATACTTCAATGGAATTAGCTGTTTTTTTAAATGATTATAATAATATCCCAACAAGTACAATGACAATGATCGACTCTGAGAATTATTTAATTGATAATAAATATGACAACTCTTTAAAATCGTATGGGGCTGAATTTTCTCTTGCTTATAACCCTTTTAAAACATGGTATTTAAAAGGATCATATTCTTACCTGCACTGCACATACCATTATGGCACTTCGGTATCAAATACCAAAGAAGCATCAATCATTCAAAGATTTCAAATACATTATCATATCAACGCAACAGATAAATTAGCCATAAATACACATGCCTGCTGGAATAACCAATCTGAAATCAATCAATTGGAGACACCTGCCTATTTAGGGATAGGCATTGGTATAAACTACAAAATATCAGATAATATTGAAATGACCATAGATGGAGCCAATCTTCTTAAGAAAAAACACAGTGAAATTGTTGACAAATTATTTGATTATGAAAGATATGAAATACCAAGCTCCCTGTCATTAAAATTAAAGGTAGTCTTTTAATGATGCCATCGACAAAGTTTTCTTTTAAAATTATTTATCTTATCACTATTGTTCTGCTTACACTCCTTTCCGGGGTTACAAGTGCTACTTCCAATGCCCAAAGTGCAAAAAAAACAGAATATTATTTAAAAGCAGGATTTATTATAAATTTTGCAAGGCTTGTTCAATGGCCGGAGAACACATTTCAAAATGACAATTCTAATATCGTAATTGGAATTATAGACCCGGCACCCTTTGAAAATGCTTTAAATCTAATAAGCAAAAAAGAAGTCCGAGGGAAAAAAATCTCGGTGAAAATATGTAATGCTGCAACAAATTATGATGATATTAATATTCTGTTTCTCAACACAGATAACAATAAACTTAGAAAACAAATAATAGCATTAATTAAAAACAAACCTATATTGACAATTGGTGAGAGTCCAAGTTTTGCCAAAAATGAAGGGATTATTAATTTTTATAAAAAAAATAATAAATTACGTTTTGAAATAAACAGGATAAGAGCTCAATATTCTAATCTTAAAATAAGTTCTCGGCTTCTCAAACTTGGCAAAATCATCAGACCTGCAAACATAATAAAAAGGAATTAAATGTTTTTCTTTTCGCCATTATCCATAAAACAGAAAATTAAATATATATTAATTATCTCCACTACATCAGGAGTAGTTTTATCATCAGCAATTTTTATAATTCATAAAATGCAGATATTAAAAAGAAATACAATACAAGAAATAACAACACTAACTCATATTATTGAAAACGATATAAGCACAGCTTTGGTTTTTAACGACCATGATACTGCCACAGAAACATTATCAAAATTAAAAATCAACCCTGATATTTTAATGGTTTATATTTTTAATAATGAGAAAAAAAAATTCGCATCTTATCAACGACATGACTCTCCTGATAACCAAAATATTTTTTTGGAAAAAGGTTCTGTTTTTAAATGGGGTAATACTACTATTGACATTGTCAGATCCATCGAATTTGATGATGAAAAATATGGGACTCTGCTTCTTAAATATAACCTTATGCCCATTTATAATGAGCTGAAATCTGATATAATTATAACTCTTATATTCCTTGTCGTTGCATTGATTTTTACTTTTTTAATGTCTTTTTTACTTGAAAAAGTTATTTCGACTCCCATACTTGATCTTAAAAATATTGCAAAAAAAATTTCAGAAACCAATGACCATTCCATAAGAGCAAAAAAAAAATATCCCGATGAAATTGGAGAATTGGTTGATGGATTTAATTTGATGTTGAATGAAATACAAGATCGAGATATTGAACTGAAAAGACAAAATGAATTATTAGAACGTAGAGTCCGCCAGAGAACAATTCAACTTGATCATAGAAAGAATGAATTGGAACATACGAATCTAAAGCTTAAAGATGCAGTTAAAAAAGCCCTGGAAATGACTGAGAAAGCAGAAACTGCAAATAAATATAAAAGTATATTTTTTACCAATATGACCCATGAAATGAGAACCCCCATGAATGCAATTTTAGGATTTGCAGAGCTCCTTGAGCAAAGACCCGTGGGAGACATTGAAAAAGAGTATATAAATGCCATATCAAGTGCAGGTAAGAGCCTTTTAGCTCTGATAAATGAAATACTTGATATGTCAAAAATTGAAGCTGGAAAATTTGAACTGGAAATTAAGCCTGTAAACATCGCACAAATTCTTAATGAAACAAAGCAGATCTTTTCAAAATTAGCCATAAATAAAGGGCTTGAATTTATCACAAATATTGATCCGGACTTACCCGATATTTTAATTATTGATGGTCCAAGGTTTCGCCAAATTCTTTTCAACCTTCTTGGGAATGCTGTTAAATTCACACAAAAAGGTAAAATTGTATTAACCGTTGATGTAGAAAAACTTAAAGAACCACCCGAAACAATAAATTTTACCATGGCAATTAAAGATACAGGAAAAGGAATAGATCCGGATCAAGTGCAAACTATATTTGAAGCATTTAAACAACATAAAAACCAGCAGCATAATCAATATGGAGGAACCGGTCTCGGATTAACAATTACAAAGAGACTTGTTCAAATGATGAACGGTATAATTAAGGTAAAGTCAAAGCCTGGTAAGGGTTCTACATTCATTATTAAAATTCATAATATCAAAACCGGTAAAATAACAAAAAATTTAAAAACTAATCAAAAAGGCACAAACACTACAAGTACTACACCCCCTCTACTTATTAAAAACACGACAAATCTATATAAATTTTTAAAAAAACATGAAAAACCTCTTCTCAGACAGCTTGATGAATTAAAAGAAACATTTATAACATCAAAAATTGCTGATTTTGCAGAATATATAATTGAAACAGGAATAAACAATGAGTTAGAGCCTCTTATAAGATGGGGACATAATTGTAGTAAATCTGTAAGCAGCTTTGACGTGGATAAAATAATGATACAATTAAATAATTTTCCTGAGTTAATAAAAAAATTAAAAAATATCGCAGGACAAAACAATGAATAAAAATATGGATTCAAACAAAAACGATTTAATTCTTATTGTTGATGATACCCATGCCAATCTTAAAGTTTTAGGTAATATTTTGAAAAACGAATCATATAAGATAGCTTTTACTGACAATGGGTTAATGGCAATAAAAATAGCTGAAAAAACACTGCCTGATCTTATACTGCTTGATGTTTCAATGCCGGGAATTGATGGGTTTGAAACATGTAAAAGGTTAAAAACAATAAATACCACAAAAGATATCCCTGTAATCTTTATAACGGCCAGAACAGAAACCGATGATATTGTTAAAGGATTTGAATCCGGGGCTGTTGATTATGTGACAAAACCATTTAATGCCAAAGAGCTTCTTACAAGGGTAAAAAACCATATTGAATTTCAAAAAAATCGAGAAACACTTAAAAAAGAAATTAAAGCTAAAAATAAAATACAAAAGGAGTTGGAAAAAGTTAATAAAAAGCTTCTTAAGCTTTCCACCATGGATGGATTAACAGGCATAGCAAACAGAAGAAGATTTGATGAATATCTTACCAAAGAACTAAAACGTTTTGAGAGAAACAAATCACCCATATCCTTAATATTAGGTGATGTTGATTTTTTTAAATTATATAATGATGAATATGGACATATTAAAGGTGATGAATGCTTGAAATTAATAGCAAAAACCTTTAGAGAGCACAGTAATAGGCCTACTGACCTGCCTGCACGGTACGGGGGAGAGGAATTTGCAATCATACTGCCCTCCACAGACATACAAGGGTCAAAAAAAGTTGCTGAATCCATTCGAAAAAAAATTCATAATCTAAATATTCCTCATATAAAATCCAGCGTTGCAAGCGTTGTAACATTAAGCATAGGTATTACAACTTTACAAAAAAATGATAAATTAATAAGCATTGAACAATACATAAAGTTTGCAGACAAAGCCCTTTACAAAGCAAAAAAAATGGGAAGAAATATCTGTATACACTCAGCAGATCTTAAAAATTAATT
>CAZTEM010000034.1:0-28621 GCA_964612755.1 uncultured Desulfobacterales bacterium
TATGTAAATATTTTGACTATATTACACTTGTTAATCTTAAAAATAATTTTTGACCGAGAATTGGTAAAGCATTTTTTGTTCTTTGACATTTCCATGGATTTTATATAATATGGACATCTTATAATCCATGAATAATAATCGAAAATTATCATTTTTAATTGTTTTAATAAATTAAAGTTTAAATTAAGGAATATATGAATAAAACCAAAGGATTAAAAGGCTCTCAGAAAAAATATTTAAGAGGGCTTGCCCATGATTTAAAACCTTCGGCATATGTTGGGCAAAAGGGTCTGACCCACGGGTTGATAGAAGAAATTAATATTGCACTTGAAGCTTCTGAATTAATTAAGATCAAATTTGTTGATTTTAAAGAAAAACAAGTCAAAAAAGAACTCATTTCTGAGATAGCGAAAAGTATTAATGGTGAAATAGCAGGCATGATAGGTCATGTAGCAATTTTATATCGCAAGAATAAAGAAAAAAAGAAACAAAAAATCAGACTCCCGGCTTAAGCTTGTTATATCCTTGGTCTGAAACCCTGACCTAATACTTCGTGGACATTGTTGATAATAATAAATGCATGGGGGTCAATCTTTTCTACAATTTCCGTTAAAAGGCTGATTTCCTTGCGCGTGATTACAGTATAGAGGACTTCTCTTTCCTGTTTGGAATATAAACCCTTGCCATGGAGTGCAGTTGCACCGCGGCTGAGTTTTTTCATGATTTCTTTTGCAATTTCATCATATTGTTGAGAAATTATTATTGCAGAATTAGCATAGTCAAATCCTTCAATAATAACGTCAACAAGTTTTGCTGCTCCAAAAAGTAGTACAAAGGCATATAATGTGAGTGTAAGGGCAGGTTTATCAGGTGAGATACCAGTAAAGTGAATCACAAATCCGCCAAAGGATACAATGAAAAAATCCGTAAACATGAACACGGAACCTGGCTTCATACCTAATTTTTTTTGAGCAATGGCAGCAAGGATATCTGTACCGCCGGTTGTCCCTCTGAATTTAAATACCAATCCAAGTCCGATTCCTACCAGAATCGCTCCGGTTATGATAAAAAGCAGGAAATCATTTGCAAGCATGTTTTGGATGGCTTCATGTTCAAATGGTCTAAAATCTGTGAGTCCCGGGATTTGACCTCTTAAAAGATCAATAAAAAAAGATGTTGTGGAAAATCCAAAAAAGGTTCTTATGCCAAATTGTTTGCCAAGCACTTTATAGCCCCAGATAAAAAGAGGTATATTAATAAGCCATACAGCAAGTCCAATACTTATTTTACCATGGGTCGCATAATTGATTATGACTCCAAGACCTGTGACTCCCCCGGGAATAACCTTTGCTTCCACCATAAAAAGTGAAATTCCTGAGGCAAGAAGCAGAGAACCAATTGTTATTGCAATATAATCTCGTAAAGCTTTTATATTAAATGACATTTTGTTATAGTCCTTAAGTTAAAATATTTGGCAAAATTTAAGTTTAATACTCTAATTTTTTTTTGATAAATGTCAAGGGGCGCTAAACAAGATTTTATTGAGATAAGAAAATGAATAATCAGGGTAAAAATATTAACCGGATTCAAATAACAAGTCTTTGTGGTAATTTTATGAGGCTTGATGGAGGAGCAATGTTTGGAAATGCTCCCAAAGCTCTTTGGTCTAAGTGGATAAAACCTGATGCGGATAATTTGATTGATATAGGTTCACGATCAATTCTTATTGAAACCGATCAATATAAGATCCTTTTTGAAACTGGTCCCGGGGCGTATCTATCACCAAAATTAAAAAAAAGATTTTCTATTTTAAACAATGATCATGTCCTTTTACAATCTTTACAAGATTACGGACTTGATCATAAAGATATAACCCATGTTATTTTATCCCACCTTCATTTTGACCATGCCGGCGGATTGCTCGAACAATGGCAGGATAATACTATGCCTTTGAAATTATTATTCCCCAATGCCAAGTATATCCTGGGGCAATTAAATTTTGAGAGATCCTGTTGCCCACATATAAGAGACAGGGCATCTTTTATACCGGAATTGCCCCGTCTTCTTAAAAAAAGCAATCATCTTGTTTTAAAACAAGATGGTGACAGCCTTGATTTCGGAGAAGTCCATATAAATTTTTTTGAATCCCATGGCCATACACCTGGCATGTTAGTCTCTGATATTTTGATACAGGATTTGAGAATAATATTTATGGGAGATCTTGTCCCAGGTATACCCTGGATAAATTTACCCATTACAATGGGCTATGACAGGTATCCTGAGCTTCTCATTGATGAAAAACGTACAATCTTTGAGAAAGCTTATAAAAACAATGCTTATCTTTTTTTTACACATGATCCAATATATTCAGCTGCAAAATTAGGCTTTGATGAGGTGAAAAAAAGGTATATTCCCGTGGACAAAAAAAATAATTTCATAGAACAACGATATGATGGTGGTATCAAGATATAAAATTTACTATTTTTTGCTCGGACCAATAAATATTTTCTTTATTAAATGTGATAAATCCTACATGACCTCCTGAATCAGGCATTTCAAGGGTTATATTTTTATTGTTTTTGCTCTCTTTAACAGGGTAACATGCGTCTGATAAAAACGGGTCGTTTTTGGCATTGATGATCAGAGTGGGGATTTTAATATTATGAATAAATTGCCTGCTGCTACATTTTTCCCAATAATCCAGGGCATCTTTAAACCCATGAATCGGGGCAGTATATCTATCATCAAATTCTTTAAAGTTTTTAATTTTATTAAAGTCTTTATCCTCAATTTGTCCTGGCATGGTTTTTATTTTATCTTTTATTTTTTCATGGAACATCATTAAAAACCGTTTCATATATAATTTGTTTTGTAATTTTGCAAGGTATTCAGCACTTCCCTTTAAATCGCAGGGGACAGAGAGTACTGCAGCTGTTTTGACAATCGGGTCAACTTTATCCCTTCCTAAATATACAAGAGTAATGTTTCCACCAATACTGAATCCCATAAGTGCTATTGCATCATATATGCCTTTTTTTTTGGCATGTTCTATTGCCAGGGCAAGATCGTCTGTGTATCCGCTATGGTATGATTTAAGCAGTTTGTTTGCCTCTCCGCTACACCCTCTGAAATTATATACAAGGGCATCCCAGCCATTTTTATTTAGAGCATTGACCATGCCTTTAACATATTTTCTATTTGAATTTCCTTCTAATCCATGGGATATGATAACAAGTTTTTTACTTTGTATTGCTGCCCAGTCAAGATCAATAAAATCATTGTCAGGTGTTTCTATACGTTCTCTTTTGTAGCATACAGACGGCAACTTCCTAAAAATACTTGGGAATATGGTCTGAATATGGGCATTTTTTAATAAAAATGGCGGTTTGTAGTTTGTTGCAAAATCAGAGAGCATAATGTATATTTATTTCCTTTATTTAATAAGTTTTGAATTTAATATAATACACGATTTTAAAGAAAAATAACAAGAAAGGATTTATTTGAATATGAAGATAGGAATAATTGGTCTGCCCCAGACCGGTAAAAAGACTTTATTCCAGATTTTAACCGGCACAGAAATAAAAGAAGACAGAAAAAAATCAAAAGTCTTGCCCGGCGTAGCTGATATTATAGATTCAAGGTTTGAAAAACTGGTGCAAATGTATTTGCCAAAAAAACTTGCCCACGCACGTATTGATTTAGCATTGCTCGAAACCATGGAAAAAGAAGCAATATCCAAGGGGACGATTTTTAGAGATATCGCTGATATGGATGCTGTATGTCATGTGGTAAGAAGCTTTGAGGACGAATCAATATACCATGCCGATGGTTCTGTAGATGCTCTGCGTGATGTTGAAATGGTCAATAGTGAACTTATTATTCATGATCAGATATTTGCAGAAAAAAGAATAGAACGTATTCAGGAAATGGTTAAAAAAATAAAAGATGAAGATCAGATCAAAGAACTTGCCCTGATGCAAAGGATTAAAGAACACCTTGAAAAAGAAAAACCATTGAGGCTCATGGAATTTTCAAGTGATGATGAGCTTTTGATAAGAAGCTATCCGTTTATTACAAGAAAAGAGATGATTCTTGTGCTAAATGTATCAGAAGATGATATTGGTAATGACAAACTTTTAGATAAATTTTCAGAAATTTGTAAAAATGATAAAATACAGGCAATGCTTGTGTCGGCAAAGGTGGAATCAGAGATTGCAATGCTTGATACCAAAGAAGAAAAAGAGGAGTTTTTAGAAGACTTAGGTATTAAAGAGACTGCTTTGGAAACAATGACAAAGCTTTGTCTTAAAGCCCTTGGATTGATTTCATTTTTTACTGTTGGAGAAGATGAAGTAAGGCAATGGCTTGTGCGAAGGGACTCAAAAGCCCCTAAAGCTGCCGGAGTTATTCATTCTGATTTTGAAAGAGGCTTTATCAGGGCAGAAGTGATAAAATATGACGAGCTTATGGAGCATAAAAGCGAAGCTGAATTGAAAAAACTTGGTAAAATAAGTGTTGAGGGAAAGGATTATGTCGTGGTTGATGGAGATATTATTAATATTAGATTTAAAGTTTAAATAGTGAGGTTTAATATTTGTTAGGAATAATAAAAAGTTATCTGAAAAAAGCTAAACAGGAAGCTCAAAAAGATTATCTTATTCCTTCTAAAGAAAAAGCCTGGATAGGTGTTGACTTAGATGGCACTCTTGCTTTTTATGATATGAATTCGCCCATGATCAATATAGGCAGACCCATACCTCTAATGGTAAAAAGGGTGAAGGCAATGGTTGATAAAGGATACAGGGTGAAAGTTTTTACTGCCCGGGCCCAGGATTCTGATCAGGTGCTGTTAATACGAAATTGGCTCAAGAAAAATGGACTCCCACCGCTTGAAATTACGAATATAAAAGATTATAATATGATTAAATTATTTGACGATAGAGCTGTCCAGGTGGAGCTGAATACAGGAAAACTTATAAAAGCTGAAGAATAATCAGCGGAGGCTTTTTAAACTATGAGATATATATATTATATCATCATTATAATGGTGGGCATCACAATCGCTGCAGGCTGGGGGATCTTTTCAGATACAAAAGTTGAATTTTCCAAGCCTGCAATTGTAATAAACGATAGAATTATTACAGAGCAAGAACTTAATCATTTAAAAAAATCAAAGCGCTTTTATAGAAATAAAGAAGAATTTATAGACTCTTTAATAGTTAAAGAACTTCTTATCCAGGAGGCAATAAAGCAAAAGATAAACAAAGATGAATCCTTTAGAGCATCAGTGGAAGATTTTTATGAACAATCCCTTGTTAAAATATTAATGGATGACCAGTTTAAAAAGTATGATCCAAAAGTCAGTGATAAGGAGATTGAGAGGTATAAAACTTTTGCAAAGACAAAAGTGTTTATTACAAAGCTGATATACAAAAATAAAGCTGATATACAAAAAGGCAAACCTGAGAATGTACAAACAATTGAGTCAAATTTTTCTGATCTTTCTGATTCGTTAAAATACATAATATTTAACCTTCAACCAGGCGAGAAATCAAAAATTATAAAAGCTGTTAGCGGTTTTATTGTCTATAAGCTGATCAAAACAGAAAAAATTGCAGATCCGGGTATTATTGATCACATTGACAGCAATAGTGTTATTTCAGAATTTATTAAAAATGCTAAAAAAGAAGAATTTTTATCAGCCTGGGTTGATTCCCTGAGGACAAAAGCAGAGATATGGAGGCGCAAATGAGCCGTACCAGATATAAAAGACGAAATTTGTTTATTGATAAAGAGTTCCAGGGAAGGATCATATTTAATTATTTCCTTCTTGTATTGCTTGGCAGTGTATTGTTTATGTTTGCAATTAGTTTTTTTTCTTCCAATACTCTTTCCATTGTATATGATAATTATCACCTTGAATTAGGTTTAACCCCGGAGATTATGATCAAAAAGTTTTTCAGTGCACAATGGTTTTTTATTGTAACCGGCGGTGGTGTGATAATTATTATAACTCTTTTTTTATCCCACAGGGTTGCAGGACCTTTTTACAGATTTGAAAAAACCCTTGAGGCAATGATTAATGGGGATTTATCTCAAAAAATATATTTAAGAAAAAAAGACGAAGGAAAAGAACTTGCAAACAAGATCAACCAGTTTAACACCACGCTTTCTGACAAAGTCGTAAAGACTAAAATTTGTAAAAATATTGTTAAAGGCTATATCCAGGAAATAGAAGTTGATTTGTCTTCTTCCTCAGATAAAAATAATATTATTTTAGAAAAATTAACAAAGATCAAAGAAGAACTGGACAAGATAGACTCTTTAATCGATTTTGTGGATTTGGCAAAAGAATAATTTTTTAAAAAAATAAGTACATATTGCAACGAGGTTATTTTGGTGAATCGTTTTCTTGTAATAATTTCGCCTGCTCTTTTTTTGCTGGTGATAATATTTTTTGCACAAATTTGCTCTGCCTTTGAAATAAAGACAGAATATGCAGTTATTGAATATAAAAGCAAAAAAGTTTTGAAAAGTTTTAACCATGAATTGTATATGGGCAGATTTAAATATGATCTTCGTAAAAAAAATAATGATACAATTGAAGATGAAGTTAAGAATAAAATTGATTTTATAGTTGAGAAAGTCATGAAAGTGCTGAAAATGTACTTGCCTGAATTGAAATTTAAAATTAAAATTCATGCTTCAAAAAAAGGGGTCAGAGCGGATTTTAAGCGAATATACAATATAAAAGTAAATTATATAGCCTTTTATTCCCCTTTGGAAAATCAGGTTTTTTATTCTGCAAACAATGCAGAATTACGTGTTGTTACCCATGAAATAGGTCATGTAGTGGCAGAAAATTATTTTGAAGTATCTCCTCCCCAGAACATCCATGAAATCATAGCTCAATATGCAGAAAAACATATTACTGATTAAGGTTTTTAAGCCTAAGCATGATATTTCGTTTTTCAGGCGCTAAAAACAGGGCATCTTCATATTTTTCTTTTGCTTTAAATAAAATTCCCTGTTTTTTGTAAAGGTCACCCAGCATAACTTTTATAGATGCATTAAAAGGCAGCAGGTTTTCGCCTTTTTTCAAAACTTTATCCGCCTCAAAAAGATTGCCCTGGGAAATGAAAAATCTGGAAATTTTTCGGACATATTTGTCTGAGATATTTTGTTTTGTAAATGAGTTGACAATATCCTGATACTTTGCTGCTGCCATTGCAGTCTCTCCAATCTGATATAGAAAATCAGCATAGGTTATTTTAGTGTCAGGGCTGTCTGGTATGGCCTTTTCCATTTCCTGAAGGCTTAATTTAGCAGCATTCATGGTTGTCAATACCGGACCCATCATTTTTTTATTAAGTTTAATTGCTTTTTTTAAATATTTTAATCCTTGTTTTTTTTGCCCGGTGGATAAAAGAAGTCCTCCATATTGGAATACATTGTCAGCGCTGGTGATATCAATATTTATGCTCTTTTTTAGAAATTTTTCAGCATTGGCAATTTTATTGGTCTGGGTTAAAAAGAGCCCAAATCGCTTAACATGGTTACCATTTGCAGGATCAAGCCTGATTGATTTTAAATAATATTTTTCTGCTTGCTCATTGTCGTGGAGCAGCCAGAATACATTAGCTGCTGTATGGACATATTCAGAATTTAAAGGATCAAAAAACAAAGCATGGCAGGCGATTTTTTTTATTTTTTCAAGTTCCATAACAGGTGTTTTAAAATTTATATCCATGTGTTTAATATTGGAATAATAAAAACCTGCCAGCAAAATTGAGATGTTTGATAGTGTGATTATCAAAAATAATATTGATACAATTGTAAAAGAAATATATTTTATACTTTTTGATTTAACAGGCAAAAGATTTGTGGCAAGATTTTTGACTCTAAGCCTTGTGTTGGATGCGGAAACTGCAAGTGCTGCCAATAGAGCAAACCATAAACCATTGGACCCAACATGAAAATTAAAATCCGATAAGCTGTGGATCAATATAGAGAACATCCCGGTTATGCTGCCAATATAGATAAGAATGGAATATGCGTCTTTTCTAAGAATAAAGGATTTATATGTTTTATAAAAAATTGTAAATAAAACACAAAAGGTTAAGAAAAATCCAATCAGTCCTCCTTCGGTGAGAAGTTCTATGTAATCGTTGTGAGCATGCTGCAGGTCAGCTGTTTCCTCAATTGATTGAAAAGAGGGATATATATCGGAAAATGTTCCAAAACCTGAGCCTGTTACAGGGAAATTATCAATAATTTTCTTGCTATCCTCCCAGTATTGAAAACGCCCAAGTGCCAGGTCTCCTCCTGAACTGTCAATCCTGGCAAATCTGTCGTTTATATTATTCCACCCAAACCAGCTTATTGATAAACCAGTGATAATGATCAATATAATAATAAGAAAGGAATTATTATGGCTTTGTTTTTTCTTAAAAGACAGCAAAACGAAAAATAACAACCCTATACATATGCTGATTATTCCTCCCCTGGAAAGGCATACAAATACGGAAATAATAATGAGCAAAGCTCCTGTGCCAATTAATATATGGATATTTGCCTTTTCCTGTTTAAAAATTTCAATAATACTTTTAAAAAAATTTACACCATCTGTTCTTGGCTTATGAAACAGGAAAAGCGCAAGAGATAAAGGAAAAATCATTTCCATTAAGCCTGCATAATGGTTGCGATTTATAAACGGACCCATAATTGTTGATCTGTCAGGGCAATATCTTATCCATAAAGCCATGTCGTGGGTTAGATAGGCTTGGAGTATGGAAGAAAAAGCCAGAATAGAACCGAAAATTATTATTATTAAGACTGTTTTTCGCAGCATGATTTTATCAATTAAAATATGGACAGCAAGAATATAAAATAAAACATATGTTGAATATCTGAAGAATTCAAGAAGCGTAGCCCTTGGATGAATTGAAATGGTCATTATTGGGCTTGCATCCTGCAAAGCATAGGATGCAGGTGAAATCAGTTTTATGATCTGGGGAGGCAGAGGTATGGTCTGGAACAGGATATAAAAAAGGAGTAACACAAGAGGTGTGACTCCTGGAACTCTATAAAGTTTAGCTTCTGATTTGTATAAATAAAAGCAATAAAGCAAAAGAGAAGCGCATACAATTATTTCCATTATCGCATAGGACCATGGTTCTACTGTCCCAAATGCCAGGGGAGAAAATATGATAATAAAAAGAAAGAGTTTTTTTGAAAAAGCTAAGACCATAATAAATCACAATAATTTTTATTTATAAGGCGTTTATTCGTCAGAGGAATAATAATAATCACCATAATGATTATAATAATACCCACTGTGTTTTGTGTTGAATCTGTTCAAAACAATACCTGTAATTGGTGCTTTAACTTCGTTTAATTGCTTAAGAACTTTTGTAATCATTTCATAGGGGGTTTTACCTGCTGAAGTTACAAGGAGCACTCCATCGGTTTTATTACTTATAATAATAGGATCTGTAACACCAGCTATGGGAGGGGAGTCAATAATAACCATGTCATACATGGTTTTGAAATGGGTAATCATTCTATTGAATTTGTCTGAATGCAGAAGCTCGGATGGATTGGGCGGTATATGACCTGAATTTATTATATCAAGGTTTTTTAGACAATTTCTTTTGATGGTGACTTTTGGTGTTGCACCTGCAAGAAAAGAACTTAATCCTGAAGCATTGTCAAGGTTTGAGAGTGTATGCTGGGTTGGACGTCTCATATCAGCATCAATTAAAAGAACTTTTTTGTCAGTTTGTGCCATTGTTGCAGCAAGGCAATAAGATATGGACGATTTTCCATCCTGTTTTGCCACACTTGTGACCAGCAGGGTCTTTGGAGGGGTATCAGCAGAAGATAATAGTATGGAAGTTCTGAGGCTTTTAAAACTTTCTGCAATGGAAGAGTTTGGTTTTTTAACAAAGTTTTCAACAATAGATTCATTTTTATTTTTTAAAAGCTCGATTACTCCTATCACAGGTATATCAAATTTTTCTTCAATTTCATTTGGAGTCCTTGCTGTGTTATCTAAATATTCAAGGAAAAATGCAATCCCAATTCCTCCAAAAACACCCAAAATAAGACCCAGGAGTACATTCCTTGATCTTTTCTGGGTATTTATGGGCATTATTGGGAGTTCGGCTTTTTTTAAGACCCAGACATTCACAAGCTGGTTTTTTTCTGTTAATCCCTTTTCTTTTATATTTTTAATAAGAGCATCATAAAGGTATTTATTCGTAGTAACTTTTCTTTTTAATATATCTAATTGGATTGATTTTTCGCTGAGCTGCTCAACTTCAAATTTAGATTGGTTAAACATTTCTTTTAACTTTTTTTCATTTGCCCTTGCCAGGATATATTTATTTTCAATGATTTTTGCGGCCTTGGTCAATTCCTTATGCTTTTTGCCTTTTAAACTTTTTAATTTGTTTTTTGCTGCAATCATTTTTGGATGTTTTCTGCCGTATTTTTTTGATAAATCAGAAATGCTCTGTTCTGCGAGTAGTATTTCTTTATTTATGGCATCAACAGAAGCATTTTCAGCAACAGCAGGTACGGTTTCTAAAACATCATCGTTTTTGGTTAATGTCTGATTATAGACCAATGACAATTGTTTGCGGAATGCTTCAGCCTGGGTAAGTTTATTGGAAAGGCTTGAAAGTCTTTGAGGAAGTACTGCAAGTCTATCTTCAATTGTTACAATATTATATTTTTTTTTATAATTGTGAAGTGCTTTTTCTGATTTTTCAAGCTCTTTTCTTTGTGTTTCTGCCTTGCTTTTCATCCATTCTATGCTATAGTTTGATGTCTGCATGCGCATGTCAAGGAGCACATCAATATAGGCTTTGGCAACCGAATTTGTGACCTGCATTGCAATGGCAGGATTTATGGATGTGAAGCTGATTTGAACAATTTTTGTGTTTTCAATCGGTACCACCATAATACCGCTGCTTATGGCTTTTTGCAGTTGCTCCTCTTTTGTGGGCTGAGTAAAATTTTTAGATCCGAAATTGTTATCAGTCTTATTTGCTTGCAGATTATTTTGCGAGATCTGTTCTATTCCTATTGATTTTTTGGTTGAGGCATACAAACCTGAGAACCAGGCTCTTATACTGGATAAAAACGATTTTTTGACTTCTATTTCAGGGAAAAATGCATCATATATTTTTTCTTTTCCCAGTGAGTCCACTACTTTTTTTGCAACTTTTGCGCTGCTTATAATATGCGACTGAGTTGAAGTGAAAAAAGGGTCGTAACTATATCCTGAGTATCTATATCCGGTTAATGAAACATTATTGCTTCTTTCTATCATGACATCGGTGACAGCTGTATACACAGGTACTATACTGGAAGTGAATGCTGCAATTATAGTTATAATAATAATTATTATAAAAAATGTAATTGCACTGTTTTTGCGCTTTATTATTACCCTGAGGTAATCTCGTATATTTATTTCTTTTTCAGTGTCCATAGATTAAAAAAAGCTTTCCGGTACAAGTATTACATCGTTTGCAAGTATTTTTTTGTCCATAGCAACATCTTTTAGGACATTTTTTTTTCCGTTAATTTCTCTGATAATCCTTACATCGCCTTTAGCAGCTATCCCTGTAAAACCTCCTGCTTTAATAATGGCTTTAATAACAGTGAGGTTGGATTCGAATTTATACGAGTCAGGGTTTTTAACTTCACCGGAAACATAATATACATCGGCTTTTGAGATATAGATAGTGTCTCCATTGTGAATTGCCATATTTTGAGCAGGGTCACCTTCTTTAATAAGTCTATCAAGATCAATACTTATATTTGTTTTAGTGTTTTTTGAATTTGCTCTTTTTATGGTAGCTGTTTTTCCGGCATTCTGAGTCAGCCCTCCTGCCTTGGATACAAACTCAAGGAAAGATATCTTACCCCTTAATTCATATTGTCCCGGAGATCTGATTTCTCCAAGTATAATAGCAGTTTTACTTTTAAATTCTTTAATAAAAACATCAACTTGTGGATTTATAAGATAGCCGTCTGCCAAAAGTTTTTCAAGCTTTGATGCTATTTGCGGTACAGTGAGACCTTTAATATTGACTTCGCCTAAAAGAGCTACTCGTATGGAATTATCAGCGTTAACTCTGACTGTTTTAGATAAATCTTCATTTTCATAGACATATATGCTTAAGACATCGCCTTCACCAATTATATAATTTTCAGAACAAATACCCGATATTGCACATATCAATAATGTCAAACTAATCAGCGGAAAAATCAGCAGGGAGAACTTCTTTTTATTTAAGTCAAACTTAGAAAGCAATCTTGATCCTTAAATATATCATTTTATTGACATAGTCATATATATCATAATTTGAATCCCTTTTATTATAATGAAACCCACCCTCAAATACAAGCCATTTTTTTGCATTAAATTTTAAACCGGGTCCAATTCCGTAGATTGTATCTTTTCTTTTGCTGCCTTGGTATATCTCCTTTACATATGAGGTGTTTATTGCCCCTGACCATTTTTTAGTGAACCTTTGCAAAAATGCAAAGCTCAACCCACTTGTTCTGATATAGTCAGCATCTGTCATGCTTGTCTCATGATATTTTTGATAGGCATTAAAGGAAATGGATGATTTTGATGTAAGGGCATGTTGGATCTGGGCTTCCATGGAGAAATCTTTCTGATTTTTGTTGGCATTCCCATGAAATTTTTTCCCAAGATATCCTAATTTAACCTGCCCCTTTGATTTTGCAGAAACTTCCCAATTAATACCAGTATAATATCTATTCTCTTTAGAATCATATCCAGATCGCCTGTCATAGTCAATATCAGCATGTTCGTATTCTAGAAAGATCGAGGTTTTAGGTTTGAATTTATAAAAAATATATGCTGAGAATGAATTGTCTTGCCTGTCTCTGTATTTATTTATTGATTTATCGAATTTTGTAAAATAATTGGAAAAATCAAATCTTATTTTAAATCTTTGAGAAGGCTCATAGGAAGTAACAATGGTAAATATATTGTCATCATATTCGTCAAATTTTTTCCCAAGACCATCGTCATTAATATTGCTTTTTATATTATATTGATCATAAATTTCCAGGGACAAATCAAATCCGAAATTATAATTAAAAAGACCTTCAAGAGTGTGGTCGGTATGGTTATATTTTGACTGATCAGAATAGGATATAAAAGATGGTGAATATAAAAAATATGTCTGCATTCTTCGGGATGAATCAACCTGCATATGGCTGTATTCAACGCCTCCGGGGGCAGAGCCGCTTGTGGCAAGGCTCATGAGTTTTTCGCGAGTTGCGGGAAGGGCTATCCATATACCCGGTGAAATTTTAGTGGTAAATCCGTGGGTTTCATTTTTATCTGTATAAAAAAGGTTGCTTGACCAAATAGTTTCACCAATTAAAAAGGGATGAAAAACGCCTTGTTTATCGCCAAATACATCTGCGGAAATTCCTTTGCTGCCGCCATTTGCTTTTTCCTCGGGGGTTTGACCCGTTGGGATATCAGCAGCCCAGATATTTTGCAGTAAAATCAATGATATGCTTATTACAAAGAGAAAGAAAACTGATTTTCTGATCATGATAATAATCCCTCCAAAGATTATTGATTAACTTGTTTCAACTATTAAGATTCAGATATATGGTAGATATACTACTTAGAGTTGAAGGTTGTCAACAAAAAAAGCCTGAATTCTGACATCCAGACTTTTTTAATTTTGTATTTAATATTATTATGATGCGATTATGGTGTTATGGGTGACCTGGGATTAGGAGGTGGCGGCTCGGGAGGTATTATCGGGTCAGGTGAATTTAATTCTGCTGTATATGCCAGACCTTTTTTAAGACAGTCTGATTTAGCTATTTCATTTTGCCTGAACACAGGATTGTTGTCAGATGTTCTTGCGTCAGCCGCAGCCTTGGAAATGATAAAAGCTTCAATCCCATCGCTTGCGGAACACCAGCATAGTTCGTCAAGTTTTGCATGTTTACTTTTTTCATAAATATATCTTATTACAAAATAGGGCTTGTAATCCAGCCCTATTGCTATTCTCATGACTTCACAAGAAGGCGCATCCCTGTCCAATGCCCTGGCAATGGCATTTTTAAGAATAATTATTTTCTCCTCAGGAGTGGTTGCAGGCTGGTTCAGCATGGCTGTATATTCAGTTTCCCATTGTTTTTTTTGTATCTTTGTAACAGCTATAGAATTTGAAGTGAAGCTGAAAAAAAGGATTGGTGTAAGAATGACTAAAGATAATTTTAGCTTAAATTTTATACACATAAAGCACCTCAATAAAGTTTTCTTCACCTTTTATAACAAAGTCTTCATAAAAATGCAAGTCTTTTTTCATAATAGTGTAAGATTATTTACATAAATTAGTTATATATCGGCATTCAAGTTTATTAAAAAACCTAAGAAGCTCAGGAGAATTTTGTGTTTTTTTGTTTCCATAGGAATAAAATGAAATTCCAGTTTGGAATCTATAACTTTCTTCATTATTTTTGCTTGTCCACCTTGTCGTAGCAAAGATTTTCAGGGGAGAATTATCAAAACCCATAGGTTCTGGGAATATAATTCTTACCATAAGATCGATTCCTGGTTTAAGCCTCTCATTGTTTAGAAAACTCGCACCTCCTTTACTGAGGTCAAGCACAGGAAAACAATCTTCCGAGTACCTTTTATCAGAAAAAAAGATTCGTTTTTTTTTGTAGTATAGAATTGTACCTGGGATTGTAAATCTTTTACATTTTCGCTTTTTCAATATTAAATTTACCCTTAATTTTTTTATTGAAAATATTTTATCATAGGTTCCGATGGAATAAAAGAAATAAAATCAGGTGTATTGTGTTGGTATGAATATAAAATATTTATCTTTGTTAGGAAAAAATTTTCCCAATGTTATGGGTGCTGTCTTGGAAAAAGATGTATTCTCTTGGCATATACTGCGGCAATGGGAAGAGGCTGAGTGGCAAGGCCTTCAATGTCCTGAAATTGATTTTTGTCTTGCATGTGCATTCACACAAAAATAATCATCTGGAGTTTTTAGGCTCCTGTGCAAAGACATTAAAGATTATCCATTATATTTTATTATATGGTTCTTAATGTCTGGTCGTGGAATAATCAGATCAAAGGGCTTTTTACAAAAAAATTGATCCTGTTCCGGCCACCATTTCGCAACAGCGTTGCCTTTATATAAAAATTTGATTAATTCTCCTCCGTCTTGTGATTTAACAATAACTTTTTGAAGATTCTCAGAGAATTTTTTTTGTATAAATTTGCTGTTTAGTAAAGTATGTTTTACATATTGATAAATTGGTCGGAAAGGTTTTTTTACTAATTGTTTTATAATCAGTAATATCCATCTGCTACGGACACGAATCAGTTCATAGTCACCATTTGTGAATTTTTTCAGTTGACCATTCTCGATGATGGATTCTACTCTCCCAATAATACGTTCAGAATCAACGGGTTTTTTGTCAATTGTTGAATTGTGATCACCACGCGTAAAGATTTTAGAACCAATAATTGATATTACTCTATGAACTGTATACTCTTTAGTACCATTCGTTTCAAAAACAATAACGTCACCAATAGATATATTTTCAACTTCTTTTTTAACATACAGATATTGTCCCGGTATGAAAGTAGGGAGCATACTGAGACCATAATAAATAAAATACAAAAACTGTTCATTATTATTATCATAAAAAGGAGTTTTTGCTATTTTAGTTTTTAAGTTCTTCATCGATCATATCCCAGAAATCAGGTGATTTTCGGAAGTGAAGCTCATATCCTGGGATGGAATGCGCCATGCCCGAAGAGATATTGAATACTGTTTTAAGAAATTTGCCATATAATAATGGGCTGGAAAAGCTTTCAAAGCTGCCTTCCATAAGCCTCTTCGTTGTTTCAATAGGAGATAGTGGAACTAAATAATCTTTTTTATCCTGCATTAAAAAAAGCAGGGCTTTTAAACGAACACTTGAAACAGAAAAAGTATTATTTGTAACACCATATTCTCCTTGATTAGATTTAAATACTACAACATGGTCATCATGTAGTACTGAATATTGTTTTTCCAGGCTATACTCCGAAGCAGTGCTTTTGCCTGCACCTGAATGCCCAAGTAATAAGTAAGCAGAGCTTTTTTGAAATACACTTGCTGCATGGAGAAAGGCTCGACCGGAGTGAATATGTATCAGGGAACATAAAACTCCAAAAATATCAAATATATGTAAAAACGCATCACTAAGATCCGTTTCTTCAAGTAGATAAAAAAAAGATTGAGGAGAACTGTTTTTTAATCGAAACAATCTCTGTCCCGGAATTATTTCTTCACCATATTTCAGAATAGTACGCCATGATTTCATATTGTATGCACTATTAGATGATCTGATTTTTTGCCAGGCATTGTGGATGTCACCCCAGATATTAACTAAGTTTGTCGGATGAGGAGTAATAATAACCAACTTGCCGCTGTTGCTATTTTGGAACCTGTCAGTTAAAAGATCTGACTCTGATCGTGCGAATGATTCTAATAATTTGATACCAAACTTAGTGTATGAATAAAATTTCACAGTAAAATACTCATGAATGAATAGTCTACCCTGCAGTAGTTCCATTAATACAACTATACCCTGCAAGGCTACCAGCCTGGCACATATTTGGATTCATGACAATAGATCCAGCACCGAGACAATCCCCTGTTGCTGCTCCACCAGGCACACAGCTACCGCCAGCTGAATACTCTATTGTTCCAGAAATACATGAACCATAGACAGCTTGAATTGAACTAAGATCGCTTACTAAAGGTTTTTCATACTTTGGTTTTCCCATTTAAAGGTCTCCTTAATAAAAATTATAATTCTATTTAGTTTCTCTCATACGAGTTACAGGAAACAGACCATTTTTAACTGCCTGTTCACAGAACCAGAAGGGAGTTGTTAATTTTTTTTCTGCGTGATAGTTATGAGCAACACAAGCTCCTAAACAACGATTTTTAAATAAGCAATTATTACAGATGCCTTGTAGCTGCTCAGGTATTTGTTTGCGAAGTTTTATTAAACCGAGGTTATTTATCCAAGTATCCGAAACATTATTGACACCCAATTGTCCATAAATCAAATCTTTTTCCTGGGTTCCAATTCCACACATCGCCATAAGCCCTGATGAAAGGATACCCATGACATTAAAAATATTACAGTTGCCATTTAAACCGGTATTTAGACGTTGAATACTTTGGAAAGCCATTGGCCAGCTAAACATAAGAGGTATTTGATATTGAGATTGTAGCTCTGTTTCGATCCATTTACCAGTTTGAATCAGCTGTTCAATGCTCATTAAGCTGTCTTGTTCATCCATTTTTTCACCACGACCAGAGGATTGAATGATATTGAACTTAACAGAGCCACATCCGGATTTTTTTGCAATTTCTATTAGAGGTTCAATCTCATTAATGTTTTCAGGGAATAGACTCATGATTATCTGGGGTTTATAACCAGCTTCTGAAAGATGGTTAATGCCTTTTATGGATAGGTCAAAGCTACCCTTTACATTGCGAAAATGATCATGAGTTGATGAGGTTGCCCCGTCAATACTTACTGAAATGTGCTGCATTGATGTTTTTTCTTTTAAGTGATTGGCAAGTTCTTTGGTCATCAAAGTACCATTAGTCTCAAGCCAGGTCTTCAAACCTTGCTCTGTAGCGTGGTCTGCCATTTTTAAAAGATCAGGATGCAATAAGGGCTCTCCGCCTGTAAATTTGATTCCATTTAGACCAAGGGGCAGTGCTTCTTTAATGGCAAGTTTATATAGTTCAAAATTAAGACACTCACCAGTATTTCCATTTTGTTCGAAAGTTGGAGATATCCAGCAGTGTTTGCAGGCTAAATTGCAGCCTCCGGTAATGTACATATAAAATGTCGTTAAAGGAGGGATTCCATCCGGCAAATTAAGTTTAGTAGGCATATACCGGGTCCTCCCCTATGTAAGCACGATAGCAGTCCCGAGGGTTAATTGAGTTAACATCTCCTGTTATTGCATATGCAATTCCAGGGCATCCACCAGTACAATAAATTTGATATTCACATTTTTTACAATTTGAAATGGATTCAAGGGGTATTCTATGCCTTTTCCGCAATTGTAATAATTCCGGGCTATTCTCCCATACATCTTTAAAAGTATCTTGCCCGATCCTGCCCAGTTTTATATGAGACAGTTGATGACAAGGGACATAAGTTCCATCATGCAAAACAGACATTTTTTGCCACATAATATTGCAGCCTGTAAGATACCCTGTCGTATAAGGAGCTTCAAATGTTCCTGTATTACGAGCATTATCAATTTTATCAATAAGATCAGCAATAATTAAAGGACCTGCTTGGGCACCTTTAGCAACACCAGGGTGTTTTTTATCAAATTCCTGCATAATTTTGAATGAGTAACGGCGTTCATCAGGAGTCATCTCAAGGGAAGAATGATTGCAATGCCCTGCACCTCTAGGGAAAGCCTCATTAACTCCAAATGTTTTTAAATTAAGATCATTATAGAGAAGACTCAAAATGCCTTTCAGATCATTAACATTTAATTTATTGATTGTTGATCGGACAGTAAATGGAAGATTATATTTCTTAAGGTTATTTATCCCCTCCATCATTTTATCAAATGAACCCTTGCCCCGTATCTTATCATGTGTGACAGAGTTTGACCCATCAATTGATACCTGTATTGAATCTAATCTTTTCCGTACTTTATTAAGGTTTGATGCAACTTTTTCATTTATTAATGTTCCATTTGTCAGAATACTGAATCGCATTTTATTTATAATAATGCCATCAACTAATTCCCACAAATCATTGCGAGTAAATAATTCGCCGCCACTCAGGGATACTCGCATAACTCCAACGTCACGTAATTCTTCAAAAAAATTAAGCCATGTTTTTGTTGAAAGATCATTTAATGCAGTCATCTCATCAGCATAAAAACAATATGTGCAAGAGAGATTGCATTTGCCTGTAATGGCAATCTCAACCGATTCAGGCATTTTTAATTGATTTTTCATTTTTATGATTTCTCAATTATTCCAATAAAGCCGCTTTCGACCATTTTATTTATAAACTCCTCTACATCTGAAATAACTTCCTGTCCAGGCACTTCGTCATAATCATTTTTAAAGGCATTAACAATATCGTTGACAGTACATTCTTTAGCGCACAGTTTCCAGATATAAAATCCGGTTTTACTCGTTAGCTGAACCTGATCCGTGTCAGGATTGAAAAGAAGGGCACCATCTTCATCCTCTTCTCTGATGTTTACATCAGGGTTTTGAATATAATATGTGTTATCCATATAATCTCCTTCTATTTTGCCTGTCATAGAGCACAAAATTTTTTTGTGCCAGAGTGTGTTACAGATTTCCAAAACATCTTTCATCCCCTTGGCTTCACGGGTGGTGGAGAATTTATCAGCATACTTATCGACCAATTGTTTTAGAGTGACTTGTCCATCTATTTGGCTGAGCAACCACGATTCTCTTGTATCAAATTCCATCATTGCCCTGTTATTAAGATTAAGAACAAGAGCTTTTCCTCCAAAATATTCAACAGCAATATGCTGTTTCAATTTCAGCACTGAATCACTGTGAATCCCTTCTAAACAATCTACGAATTTCCTAATAACTTTAACTCTCCATATTAATAAGATTCCTTAAATGATATTAAAAAAATAATTAAATGTCAAACATTTAAAAAATCTACCAGCATCGTTGGTGCCATTCAGAGGAATATTTGTTTGATGGCGGGGTTATACTATTGCAGCAGCTATAACCTGATGGTAATAAGTTGTCTTACCGTTCTTATGGGCTTTATGAAGGCACTTGGGGTATGAAGCCTGTTTTCTGCTTTGGGAAAAAATCATTCAATTTTTTCCGGATAATATATTCTGAATGAATTTTTCCCATATGATTTTTTATTTTGCAGGTTCTAATTCAACCCGTCGATTTAAAGCACGACCTTTTTTGGTTTTATTCGTAGCAATCGGGCTTGATTCACCAAACGCTTTACATGTCAACCTTGAACCAGAGATCCTCTTGTTTACAAAATATGTTTTAACAGCTTGGGCTCTTCGCAATGATAGCGCTTTGTTATACGCTGCAGTGCCTCGGTTATCAGTGTGCCCTTTAAGGACAATTCTCATTTCCGGGTTCTTTGCAAGAATTTTATAGGCATCATTTAAAATATTGTATGCATTCTGCTTAATCTCGGCTTTGTTAGTATCAAAAAGAGCATCTCCAAAAGACCAGCACCCTTTTATGTTGACTTTAGCACCAAGAGGTGTGTTAGGGCATATATCATTTTCATCAGAAACCCCATCATGATCTGAATCTTTTTTTCTGTTTTTAACTTTGACCGGTTTTGCCTTTTTAATCGGTTTTGTTTTTTTGATTTTAATGGGTTTAGCTTTTGGAGCAGGTTTTGATTTCTTTGTTAAGAAAACTTTTTGTACAAAATTTGCCATTGATATACCAGCCAATAAGTTATCTGCATTTGCACTAAAGCCGCAACCGCCGATACTTGCTATATCGTTTAATAACTTTGTCCCCTCATTGGAATCCCCTACCAATACTGTATATATACATAGAGAATCGCCGAATTTATTTTTTAATTGCCGGGCATAATCTAAAGTATTAGGGACAATCATATTTGCTTTTTGACCATCACTTACAATAATTATTACTTTGTTGCCTGATAGGGTTTCAAGATCTTTTTCAGCTACCAGAAGAGCTTTATATAATGGACTGCATCCGCCAGGGGCTGTTACCTTATCCAGTCCTTCTGTAAAATCAGCGGTGGAATAGTTTTTCATTCCATAAAACAACTCGGTAGTGTTCTTTGAAACAATGGGATTATGTCCAAATGATCTTAAGCCAGCATTTTGACCGAGTTGGGGTATATCCTGATTCATCCTGTCAATAAATGCTTTGGCAATATCAAATTTTTTATTACCATTATACTTGTCAGACATGGAGCTTGATGCATCAAAAATAACCAGAAAATTATCAACTTTGGACGTATAATTGTCCAGGTCAAAATTTGTTTGTGAAAAAGATGCTAAAGGTTTTGCAGGACCCATAGCAATACAGCTTGATAAAAGAAGAAGTGCTGTAAAGATTGTAAAAAGCCTTATAATCAGTTTATGTGTCATTTTCCCTCCTGTAGATTTTAAAATAATTGAAATGTTCAATATACCTCCATTATGATATCTAATATAATATGATCAAGATAAAGGCAATATCTTTCATGAGTTTTGTCAAGTAATTTGAACTGTATGTAGACAAAGGCAGATTATAATATTGAAACAAATTTATAATTCTACACCGGTGACAATTACCTGCTTTTTGAACCATTTTGCATATTGACCTTGTTTTTTTATTAAAACATCATGGGAGCCCTGCTCAACAATAGTTCCATTTTTCAGCACCAATATTTTATCTGCCATTTTTACTGTTGAAAATCTATGACTGATAAGCAGAGCACTTTTCCCCTTTAAAAGTTTTTTAAAATTATTAAATATTTCATACTCACTTTCAGCATCAAGGGAACTTGCAGGCTCATCAAGGATTATAATCTGCGCATTACGCATAAACGCCCTTGCAAGGGCAATTTTCTGCCATTGTCCCTGGCTGAGTTCTTCTCCATCTTGAAATATTTTACCAAGTATGGTTTCAAACCCCTTGGGAAGATTTTTAATAATTTTTTCAGCGTCAGCATTTTGAGCAGCTTTTTCTACCCTATCGCTTTTAAAAGGGGTTTTTATATCCCCTATCCAGATATTTTCCCTTACAGAAAAATGATATTGTGCATAGTCTTGGAACAATACACCAATATTATCTCTTAACTCAGACACATCAAAATTTTTAATATCAGTATTATCAATACTGATTATTCCTGATTCAGGATCATATAATCGACATAAAAGTTTTGTAATAGTTGATTTGCCTGCACCGTTTGGTCCAACCAATGCAACGATCTCACCGGGATTAATGGAGAAATTGATGCTGGTAAGCACAGGTTTTTCAGACATTGGATATTTAAAACTTACATTTTCAAAAGATATTCCCTGTTGAAAAGAATCAGGTAACTTGGCAGGCTTTTCTGGACTGAGTATTTTATCTTTCAGATCAAGAAATTCATAAAAATTGGATATAAAAAGGTTGTCATCATATAATCCGGCTAACCCTGTAAGCAGATTACGGAAAAAATTCAGACCCTGCTGAAAGGCCTGATAATACATGACAAGATCACCAAGAGAAATTATGCCATTGACTGCTCTGAATATTATGAACCCAAATGCGCCAAACATGGCAGCAATGGAGCAAACTTGAGCAAAGACATCTGCAATTGACCTATGTTTGATTAATTCAAGTTTTTCTTCTCTTAATGTCTGCCTGATTTTTGAAAATCTTTTTGCAAACAGATCTCCAAGTCCGAACAATCTCAGCTCTTTTGCATGGAGAGCTCCAGTAATAAGCCAGTTTAAATAATTGGTTTCCCTTTCTGCCTGTGTCCTGTCCCTTTGCCAGTAAAACATTTTGCCGGAATACTTTATTTTTATAATAACTCCGGGAATAACAGCGCAAAGAAGAACTATTGGAACACTCCAGTGAAAAGATACCAGAAGAGCTGTTATTGTAATAAGAGAAACCGAGTTTTGAATTAGATTTATCAGTCCGCTTATAACACTTGTGGGGCGGAAAGGGCCTTCCATTTGTGCCCGATGCAGAGTATCAAAATAGGCAGGGTTCTCATAAAATTCAAGATCAGCAGAAACAGATTTTTTGTGCAGCAAAGCCAATACATGGTCTGACACTTTTATGGAAAGCTTTTCTTTCAAATAGTTACTGGTCTGCTGGCATACAGCATTTAAAACCCCTATACCGGCTGCAATACCAGTTAAAATAAAAATATATGAAAGGTCATTGCTGTCAGGAAGCGATACGGCTTTGGCAGCAGCATCAATTATTAATTTAATAAGATAAAGTGATGCTAAGGGAAGAAATCCCTGAATAATAACAAGAAGGGAAGAGAAAATAGCAGACCCTGGTGCAGCCTGCCATACAAATGCCAAAGCACGATGCAGGCTCAGCGAAGTTTTAATTTTTTCTTTTGTTATCATTTTGTAAATAATTTCTTGCCAGTCGCAGGGGTCTTGTTAAAAAATAGAATAAGCTTAATTTTTGTGAAAAATTATATTTGTCCCAGTCCACAAAACTTGGTAAAAATAACATTCTGAGTCCATATTGGACTTTATCAATAAAACAATCCCGAATAATAAGGTTGAATTTGGAAAATCTATAGGTTTTACTTTTTTCCCAGGGTTTTCCCGATGACAATAATTGAATAAGAGGCTGGGTGATTTTGTCCAGATCAGGATAAACAAACAAATAATTTTTAATTTCAGATGATAAATTAATTTTGAAAAAGTGAATACATAAATATATGCCTGCTGCCACAATTTTTCTGCATCTTTTTTCATTGCATGTTTTTAAAAGGCATTGCTCATCATTCTCGGTAATATTATGGGAAAGCAAAGATACACAATAAATATTTTCCAGGTTATCCCAGATATTTTTTGCACCGTGCAGACAGAGGCAGACAATGGTGTCCACCTTGGACAGATGCAATATTTGTTTATTAAGGAAATTGAGTGGAACTAATCTTGGTTGAACGTATTCAAGCTCAAATGGTTTAATCGAATAATTGCCTGTAAATTCCCAGTGGAGATCAACATGGATCCGGCTGGTTTTATGCCATAATTCTATGCTGCCCTTGATTTTACTATAGGTTTTAAATTGATTTTGTTTCAGGTCGATTTGAAGATTAAACCCATATTCTGAAAATATGTCCATTGCCTTGGGAGCATCTTTTCTTGAGATCAAAAGATCAAGATCTGAAAATTGCCTCAGGGCAAGATCTTTATAAACAAATTCGCTAAGAGCAGGACCTTTAAATGGAATGCATTTGATATGGTTATTTTCCATCAAATTCAATATATGTATTAATTTGGATGATAGAAAAAAATTTTTGACAAGATTGGATTTGTAAATATTTTTAATCCTGGATTTGATTTTATTTGGGAACCTGATCTTATCTGTTTGATTGATTGCCTGGGCAACCAGAGGCATAAGCTTATGTCTGGATGACAAATCTATAAAATTGTCCCAGTTAATTTTTTGAAAATCAGGCTCAAGAGAGGAGTGTCTGACAGATTGTTTATCTTGCAGCAAAGATAAACAATAAAGAATAAGTTGAATTTCAGGATTGGTTTCCATGATAAGTCAGAAAATTTATGATAAATTCAGAGATATCTTCGCATCCTTTAATTGGATTACAGGTTTTTTTAATATCAGATTTAATAATATCCATGCCTTTTTCAAGAGATTTTGTAAGTCCGTTATTTTTAAGGGTAAAATTGAAAAGAAGCCCTGATTTCAATTCAATATCTTTAGTATACCCACGATTGTTATTATCTATAAAAATTGCAGGAGTCCCCATGAGTGCTGCTTCAGCAGCCATGGTTGAGCTTTCTCCATACACCAGTGAGGAATAATACAAGACCGAATGTATTTTTTCAGGTCTGATACAGAGTTGGTACTTTTTAAGACTGTCAGGTAGAGGATCTTCAGAAGATATAAAAATTTCTGCATATTGTTTAAGAATATTGACCACTTTAAGTTTTAATTTGTCAATAATACCCTTATATCCTATATCATGGGCAGATGCATGGGATACAAATCTTATAACAATGTATTTTTCATCTTTGTCAATACCAAGATCATTGAAAATCAGAGGATCAGGGCAAAAATTATCGTTTATATAAGCGCATTCTTTATATGAATTTATCCTTATTTGTTTATGCCCGAGGTCTTTAATATAAGTTTTGGGCGTAAGAATTTTTGATGCAAAAGGGAATGTTAAAACAGGGTCATGGATAACCGATTCAATATCAGTAAATACAATTGATTTAAAATGTAATAACCTGCTTACCTGGGGCAGGATAAAGTCCCCGATTCCAATGGAAATATCCGGTTTTATTTTTTTGCATATTCTATATGTTTTTATCCACCTTGCAAGATAATTTACAGCTTTGAGAAAATAGGATTTTTTATGGGATGAAAGGCTGATAAACTCAATTTTATAATTTATCAGCAAAGAAAAAGTAATTTCCTTTTCCCGGGCAATCACAATCACATCATGCCCTTTATTTTCCAGACCGGAAATGATTGCTCTAAAAAAATGGACATCAGCCGGGTGGCCAATTGTAATAATGATTTTCAGACAATACTCCTTTATTTACTTCGGGCGCCTTTAATTACAATATTGACAAATGCTTTCCAGAAATATTCCCATTGTGTTTTTAAGGGGTTTTTTAAAAAAGCATTAATATATCGTTTTTCCGATTCACAGATTTCTTTGAATGTTTCAGGCATATCAGCATAAAAAGGAGGAATCAGTCCTGGTTTTACTTTTTTTCTTAATTTTTTAAGTTCTTTATCATACATATTAAAATATTGGACGCTTAAAGGTCTGACCCCAACTATTTGCAGATCTCCTTTTATCCAGTTGTAAAGCATGGGGAGTTCGTCAATCCAGAATCTTCGCATGAAAATTCCCCATTGTGTCAAACGGAAATCATTTTCAAGCTTTCCGCCCTTTTGAAGGCCCTGCTTTTCAACTACATATTTTTGAAGATATTCAGAATAGGGATGCATGGTTCTGAATTTATAAGTCAGCATTATTTCATTATTATATCCAACCCGTTTCAGTGCAACAATTGGTCCATAGGTAGGACTTTCATCTATGGCAGGGGTTTTGACTTTTCGGGCAATAAAGCATAATTTTTTATTGATATTTTCTTCCGCAATAATTTCAAATCCGCAGAAACACAGCCGGCCTAATAATTCTGCCCGGGAAATTACCCTGTTTTTGCCCTTTGTCAATGCAAAGTATATTTTTTGAAACCCCGGTAGTTTTGGCATAATCCTTGTGAAACAAAAATCAATCATATATATATATCTTGCAAATTCTTTTGGGAATTTTGAGTGAATCCATTCTCTGTGTGTATGAATAGTGTGGGCATATCCAAAATAATACCCTCCCGGGATCAGCATCTTATGGGTTTCTAAAAAATATTTATTGATTCTTCGAATATTATTGATTTTATCCAGGCTTAAAAACATTCGGGTGGGGAATCTGTCAGATGTAATGGAAAATTTCGTGCTATTATGTTCAGACGTAGTTTCAAGGCATAGGATTTTATTTAAATCAATGTGCTTGTCAATAAAATCAAACAATTCAGTATTGTCAGGCGATAATTTTGTTTTGAGCTTGTCCCTTAGAGGTTCTAGCAGTTTTTCGCGAAGCTTGTCAAAATCCGTATCAATGGGCAAAGGCTCCTGGTTTTGTAATTGGCGCACTTCTTCAATGGACTCAACATCTTTATTATTTTTATTTTCTACCCATAAATAATAAAATTTTAAAAAAACGATTTCAATTAATATTAAAATCAGAACAGGAGCAAAACCCTGGAACCTGGAAAATGCAAAAAGCCTGAAACTAAATACAATAATGGAAATCATGGCAAGCATGAAAATATCAGCTTTCAGCCATTGCCAGACAGAAAAATAAAAGCCCTGGTGATTACTTTTTTTAAATTTCCCTGTAATAAATGCAGTCAATGCCCATAATCCGATAAAAATCAATAAAAGCAGATCATAGGAAGGCAATAAAATAAAATTGCCTCTTTTTAAAAAATTGGCAGTAAAAAATGCAATAAATACAAATAACAGATCCATGCCAAATTGGAAAAATGAACTTTTTGATCCCATTGTGGTAAAATGGGGTATGCCAATGGGTAAAGGTCTGGTTTTGGGATATCTCTTCTGGGTTATTCTGAATAATATTGACCATATGGATATTTCCATTATCAGAAAAATTAAACAGGTGGAAAAGATCTGTAATCTGGAATATTCGGGCAGTTGGAAAATAACCAGAAAAAACACCACGCAATAGCCCATGTAGAGGCATGATTTGATCAAAGAAATTATCCCGGTTCGATAAGTTGAATGCCAGGTTTTTTTAAATTTCAGCGCGGCAAACCCTCCAAGAATCCAGCAGGGATAAAATATAAAAAGCAGATTTGTATATTCCGGAGAAGGAATGATATCTCCCCGCTTAAAATAATTACATAGGATAAATGCAATACTGAGAAGGCAGAAATCCAATATAAATATCTGCAAAGAAGATTTAAAACCGAATTTATTCATAAAGGTCTTTTAAAATGTGTGTATATGCGTTTCGTATGAATTTATTGCATGCATATACAAAATTCACAAGAGTTTTTTGTATGCATGCACAAAAATTTGAATTATTTGCCTGCAAACTGAATGCCAGAGTTTTTTGTTTTTATATAAACAATAAAACCAACAGTGCTTATGCCGATACAATTGCCTAAAATATCATAAACACTAAAGACTCTTAAGGGGATTATGATTTGTAATATTTCGAGTATCACTCCGAGCAATAAGAGTCCTGCCAGGTAATACCAGATCATTTTTTTATTAAAAGTGCAAAACAAAACATAACCAAGCACAAAATAACCAAGCACATGTTCGAAAAATCCGGACCGCATTATAGCAATCTTGGGTAAAGAGATATTATTGCCAAAATATTCAGGTACAAGCGAGAAATATATAATACTTCCAAGTAATACAAAAAAAATCAGTTTTCGAATCATAATCATTTCACATAAATCCATTTTTTCACTGTATTTTTAACATTCTGCCAGACAAGTTCCCTTGCCCAGGGCAAAAACTTATCACCCCAGCGCTGTGGATGAGTCGTAATCATAATTTTATCAGGAAGCAGTCCGTGTTTTGCAGCAGAAATAATATCCATAGTTGATCGAAAGCTTAATCTGTTATTAATTTTTTTATTTGTATCTACTTTGTCCCTGACACTGAAGCCGTTCCCATCCCACCTTCTTCCTGTATCTGTCATATAAAATACTTTATTAAAGTCAATATCAAAATATGGTTCGGCAATAATATCAAAATTCCTATAATCAAACTTTTCCCATATATCTTTATTATCCCATTTTGAAAGAGGACTGCCATGCATGCAGATGGTCTTGACAGGATATAGCTTTTTAAATTGGTTTAAAGTCGTCTCAAAATGTTTTATTGCAATTTCATAGTTGCCGCGACTTAAACTTAAATCTTCATAATGATAACCAAATTCATGGTCTAACTCGACTATTTTTTTTATTATAGTTGTATTAAATACCGGCATAAGTGCTCGAAAATAGTATGATGACCGGATATCATTGCTATTTTCAATTTTAGCAATTGACAATGCATTTTCAGGCAGCTTATCTATATCATGGCGTAAAACAGCTGTCTTAGTGTCAACAGGCTTTTGAATAAATTCTTCAACAGTTTGAAAAGAATATCCTGATTCCAAAAGGGTTTGCAAGAGCTGCTTATAAACTGTTAGAGTAAAATCTCTCATTTTTAAATTTAATTAATACAAAAAT
>CAZTEM010000035.1:0-28427 GCA_964612755.1 uncultured Desulfobacterales bacterium
TAAGTCATGTCGTTGAATAGTTCATACATGGCATTGGCTATGCCTTTTACATTTGATTTGCTGTGAAATATATGAGTTGAAATACGGAGTGCATGCACTTTCGGACCTGCCAGCGTGATATGGAAATCAGTGGTTCTGACAATATAACCATATTCTTCACGCAAACGGTTCTTGAATTCATTGAGAATAGTGCCGTCACTTAAATCTGAAAAAGGATTAAATGCAGTAAGCCCACTGCTGAGTTCTGGAATATCCGGAGAAAACATGGTAACACCGCTGCCAAAATTATCCAGAATCTTTTGTTTGCATAAACTCCCAAGCTCACGGACACGTGCTTCAATACGATTTCGTCCTATGCGTTGCCACATGGAGCATGCATCCTTTAGAGCGCGTTTTGCAGGATAGTTATCATTTCCAACATATTGCAATACATTTTGCAGTCCCAGCATATTAAGATAAGGATAAAGGGATGAATTAATGGCAAAGTATACAGGATCACGGTCTGCCCAATAATCCTTTAGACGGTTCAAGTTGTCACGCACATAGAGAATGCCTGTGGCTCCTGGGCCACATTGCCATTTATGTCCTGACCCGGCATAAAAATCACAGTCAATATCATGGAAATCAAGCTCCAGCATACCAATGGTGTGGGCACCATCAATAAGAGTCGGGATTCCATTTGGTATTGCTACTTCTTTGCATATTCGTTTTGCGGGCAGGCAGGTACCTGTTTTATAAGTAATATGGGAAAAAACAATTAATCGTGTATTTGATGTAACTGCATTGGCAAAGGCATCAACAAATTCATCACTGCTTGAGGCAAAAACAGGGATTTCAACCTTGGTGACAATTACTCCGAATCGCTGGGCTGCAACGCTGAGAGGCGATACACCAGCCACGTGTTCATGGTGGGTGGTTAAAATTTCATCGCCGGGTTTCAGGTTTAAGCCGCCAAGTATTGTGCACATGCCATCTGTTGTATTGCGGGTCAGGATTATTTCTTCTTTGTCTGCTCCAAATTGAGGTGCAATAGCTTCTGCAAGCCCGCCCATATAAGGCCATGTGCCCCATTCTTCGTTCATGTTCCAGGGATATTTTGCTACAATGCGATTATAACGATTATATTTGTGTAGTACTGGCTTGGGCATGGAACCCGTGGTGCCAATGTTCATATATACGTTATGATGATCTAGAATAAAAGCTCTTCTTACCATTTTCCACAGCCTGTGTTTCGGGCAATGTGAATTGAGACGAAAGGATGACTCTGCGTTAGCAATACCCGGCATTGCTAACGCGGCTCCTCCTATGGTAGTGGTGCCAAGCATCTTTAAGAATTTTCTTCGATCCAGCAGGTTTTCTTTTTTGATTTCATTCAATTCGGCCATGGATTGTGCCTCCTTATTAGAGTTGTGTTTTTACGTCTTCCTTGGTTGAATCTCTGGTAGCGAATATAATTGCTATGCAGATTTGCGCATAACTTATAAAATATCTATTCTTTTTGTGAAATTAAGTCAATGTTATTATTTTGAAAATAATAATATAGTTCAGGATAAGAAGATGATGTGGAATTGGAAAGAGAAAATCTCTGGTCAATATCTATTTAAATTTTTTGTAAATACAATGCGTTATAAATATTATAGTTTTCATCATTAAAACATGCAAAAATAATTTTTGTCATAATTTTATTTGATTTAAGATTGTTGTTAACCTGTTGTATTGCAATTTTTGCAGCAAGTTTTTTAGGAAATCCATAGACCCCTGTGCTGATATTGGGAAATGCAATGGTTTTAATTCTTTTTTTTTGTGCAATATCCATTACATTTTTATAAGCATTTGCAAGCAGTAATTCTTCATCGGCATTACCACCTTGCCATACAGGCCCCACAGTATGTATTACATATTCTGCATCAAGATTATATCCTTTTGTGATCTTTGCTTCGCCAGTATTACAACCATTTAAAGTTTTACATTCTTCTAATAATTGAGGACCTGCTGCATGGTGTATGGCACCGTCAACTCCTCCTCCGCCAAGGAGGCTGTTATTGGCTGCATTTACCAGGGCATTAACCTTTAGTTTTGTGATCTCACATTGCTGTATTTGAATTCTTTGATCTATATTAGTCATGAACACCTATTTCCTTATTGGTAGCATTCCATGGAGCAAGTTTGAATAAGAGCAGCATACCTGGAATTGCAAGGAATGCGCAGAGAAAATAAAAATTAGACCAGCCAAATGTTTTTGCAAGATATCCTGTACTTGCTGCAATAATAGTTCCGGGTACTGCCATAAGGCTTGTTAGCAGAGCATATTGTGTTGCTGTAAATTTTTTATTTGTTTTAATTGCCATGTAAGTTGCATAGGCTGCCTGTCCAAGACCTGTTGCAAAAAATTCAAATCCCACAATAGCGCCTAAGATATGGTGCCGATAGGATAACCATAATTGAGTATCATGACCTATTATTATGAGTATGGCAAAAAAGGCTGTAGATATTGCCTGGAGTATGCCAAAGACCCATAAAGATTTTGCAATGCCAAGTCTGATCATTATTGCACCGCCTGCCAGGACACCTCCAAAAAGACCTAACATACCAATGCCTTTGACAATTATAAAATATTCTGTTTTAGAAAAACCCATTTTCAGGATAAAAGGGATATTCATTGCTCCTGCCATGTTATCGCCAAGTTTGTAAAGAAGAATAAAGAGTAAAACTAAAATAGCACCATCCCGACTGAAAAACTCAATAAAAGGCTGCACAATGGCTTCCTTGATTGAAACAGGAGGTGCAGCTTCAATTTTTGGTTCGGGCACAAGAAAAGTTGTTATTATTCCAATAATCATCATTAAAGATAGCATGATATGAATGTTTGCCCATGAAACATTGCCGTCGGCAAGGAAGAATGATACGCCAACAGAAACATACATCCCAAGCCGCCAGGAATTCATCCAGACTCCTGTGCCAAATCCTAATTCTTCATCTGATAAATATTCTCTTCTAAAAGCATCTAAGGCTATATCCTGACTTGCTCCAAAAAATGCTATCCCAAGAGCTACCACTGCAATCCACCATAATGATCTGGTCGGATCAAATTGTCCGATTAGTGCTATGGTAATTATCAGACCTATTTGTGCAATCAATATCCATCCCCGCCGCCGCCCTAAGAATGATGGGACAAGGCTGTCCATGGCTGGCGCCCAGAGGAATTTCATTGTGTATGGAAGACTTACAGCTGAAAAAAGTCCAATGGTTGTAAGATCGACATTAGCATCGGTCATCCATGCCTTAAGAACGTCTTTTACAACATAAAAAGGGAAACCTGAAACAAACCCGAATGTAAACATTGCAAGCATTTTCCAGGAAAACATCAGTCTGAACGTGTTATTTGATAAGAACCTTGGCTTTTTAATCATTTAAAAGGAGTTATCATAAAAATAAGATTCAGTCCATGGTAAAATGAGTTGATCTGAATATTTACACGGGGTATTTCTTTAGTAATTGATTAAAAATATTGACTTTGTAGTTTAATTCTTTTAGGAATTAAGAGTTGAATATAAAGAATGATAATATATTTGGAGGACAGGAATATAATGGTACAGCTTATTGCTGATAGAAGAGATGTTGATTTTGTATTACATGAGCAGATAGGAATCGTTGAACATGAAAAATTTGCCGAGTTTGATAAAAAAACTATTAATATGATAGTGAGCGAGGCAAGAACTCTTGCAATCAAGGAGATCCTGCCGACTCAGAAACTGGGTGATGAGCAGGGCTGCACCCTTGAAAATGGTAAGGTTACAGTACCTGAGTCATTTCATCGTGCCTATAAAATTTATAGAGAGGGTGAATGGCTTGCCATGACAGATGATCCTGACTGGGGTGGTCAAGGTATGCCAAAAACCGTTGCCCTGGCTGCAAATGAGTATATGATTGGTGCCAATCCATCTTTTATGCTTTACAATGGTATGACCCATGGTGCAGCAAGGCTTGTTGAAACCTTTGGAACTAAAGAACAAAAAGATATATACCTTGAGAATTTATTTTCAGGGAAATGGGGCGGAACCATGCTTTTAACCGAACCGGAAGCAGGTTCTGATGTTGGGGCTCTGGTTACAAGTGCAACAAAAAATAACGATGGAACTTATTCAATAAAAGGTTCAAAAATATTTATTTCAAGTGGTGAAAATGACCTTGTTGAAAATATTATTCATCCGGTACTGGCAAGGATTGAAGGTGCTCCTGAAGGTACAAAAGGGATTTCTCTTTTTCTTGTACCTAAATATAGAGTTAATAATGACGGTCGACTTGGTGAATTTAATAATGTTGAGTGTATAGGGCTTGAAGAAAAGATGGGAATCCATGGGAACGCAACTGCAACCCTTGCATTGGGACAAAAAGGAGAGTCCCTGGGAACGCTTTTAGGTAAAGAAAATAAAGGCATGGCAGAGATGTTTGTGATGATGAATGAGGCGCGTGTATTTGTAGGGCTTCAGGGGTTTTCCGTTGCATCAGCTTCCTATATGTATGCTTTGGACTATGCAAGAAATAGAATACAGGGCAGACACCTGGCTGCAGGTAATAAAAGAGGTTATGAAAGTGTCAGAATCATAGAACATCCTGATGTCCGCCGCCAGTTGTTAACAATGAAAGCCTATGTAGATGGTATGCGAAGCCTGCTTTATTATAATGCCAAATGTCTTGATATTGCGGGGTCTACAAGCGATGAAAATGAAAAAGCAGAATACAGTGGGCTTGCAGAAGTCTTAACACCTATTGTCAAAGGGTATATCACTGATAGATCATTGGAAGTTTGTTCCCATGGAGTCCAGGTTTTTGGCGGTTATGGATATACTAAGGATTTCCCTGTTGAACAATTAATGAGGGATTCTAGAATTTTTATGATTTATGAAGGGACCAATGGGATTCAGGCTATGGATCTTATGGGAAGAAAACTTAATATGGCTCAGGGTAAGGTTTTTGATAATTTTTTATCTAAAATCAAGAAGACCATTGTAATTGCGAGCGAGATTAAAGGACTGGAAGCAATAGCCGACCGGGTAAACTTTGTTATGAAAAAATATGAAAAACTTGTGGATGAGATCAGGGCACGTTCAAAAGCAGGTAATATTTTAAATGTTTTTTCCTTTGCGCATCCTTTTCTGGAAATAACAGGTGATTTGAGTGTAGCGTGGATGCTTCTTTGGAGAGCATCTGTTGCAGCTCCTGCATTATTGGAAAAACTTGGGACTCTTGATAAAGAAAAAATTGCAGAAGAATCTCAAAAAAATAAAGATATTGCTTTTTATGCGGGTCAGGTTCAGACTGCAAAATTTTTTATTAATAAATTATTACATGCAACAACAGGTAAAATGAATGCGGTCTTTGAAGGTGATACTTCGGTGGAAGATATGCCTGAAGCATCATTTGGCTCAAAATAAAATAGAGAGGTGGGAAATATGCTGGATTATGTGAAAAAGACTTTTTTAACAGGTGTGGGACTTGCATTAAGGTCAAAAAAAGAAGTTGAAGAACTTGCAAAAGAGTTTGTGGAGAAATCAAAGATGGATCAAGCCCAGGCAAAAGAATTTTTTGACTCTATATATGCAAAATATGATGATGCAAAATCAAAACTTGATACAAAGATTGAAGAACAGATAAAAAAAGCCTTGGCAAAACTGGATATCCCAAGTCAATCTGATATACGGGCTTTGGCTGACAGGCTTGATAAACTCGCAAAAGCAATAGAAGATTCAAATAAATAGATACTATTGTGCTGAGTATAAAAAAGATAAGTGGTATTTCTCGGAAATATCACCATGCTATACGATATCGTCAAATCCTCGGCATACTTTTTCGCTATGGATTTGGCAATATCGTTGATGCCTTGAATATTGAGCAATATATTGAAGTCGGCTTAAAATTAATTTCCAAGACCCGGGAAGAAAAAATAGAAAGACTTTCACGGAATGAGAGAATAAGAAAGATCTTTGAAGAACTTGGTCCTGCCTTTATTAAATTAGGGCAGATTATTTCATCAAGACCGGATCTTGTCCCAATTGGTCTTGTGCATGAGCTTTCTAAACTCCAGGATAAAGTGCCTTCTTTTAAATTTGATAAGGTAGAAGCAATAATAGTCTCAGAGTTTGGAAAGCCCTTTGAAGAGATATTTGCAACAATAGATAAAAAACCTCTGGCTTCAGCATCTATTGGTCAGGTACATAAAGCCAGGTTGAAAAATGGCAGACTGGTTGCCGTAAAAATTCAGCGCCCTGGAATAAAAAAGGTAATTGAGGTTGATCTTCAGATCATGCATCATTTAGCCTTATTAATGGAAACCCATATAAAAGAAATTGCCTCCCATCGACCCGTAAAAATTGTTGAAGAATTTGCAAAGACCCTGGATAAAGAACTTGACTATTCAATAGAGGCATCAAATATCCAGAGGATTGCCGAGCAGTTTAAAAAAGATGATAGTGTGCATATACCATTGGTTTATTTCGATCAGTCAACAGATAAGGTGCTGACAATGGAATATATTGAAGGTGTTAAGATATCTGAGTTTTACAATGTTGATTTGCCCGGGTTTGATAGAAAACTTATTGTCTGCCGCGGTGCTGATTTTATAATGAAACAAGTCTTTGAAAATGGTTTTTTCCATGCTGATCCACATCCTGGAAACCTTTTTGTTTTAAAAAACAATGTGATTTGTCCTGTTGATTTTGGCATGACAGGCTTCTTAACAAGATCATCCCGCGAGTTTGTAGCAGATTTGCTCCATGGCTTTGCAACCGGTAATACAAGGGTTTTAACAAAATTACTTTCTGATCTTACAGATTTTGATCAAAGACCTGATTTTGATGCTTTAGAAAGAGATATTGCAGATTTTATTTTTCTTTATACTGCAAAGCCGTTAAAAGATATCAAAACAGGGCATATGATCAACCAGGGGCTTGAAATGTGTGCAGGATACGGAATTAGAATACCCCCTGATTTTTTTCTCATGATAAAAGCCTTTGTCGAGGTGGAAGGGATTGCCAAAAAACTTGATCCTGATTTTAATATGAGTGCCCATGCAATTCCCTATATAAAATCCATTAAACTTGGGAGGTTTTCTTTATCCAGGATATCTGAAAATGTTAATGAAATCGTAAGCGAGTCAATAAGCTTATTGCAGTTTTTTCCAAAAGATATGCGGGAACTTCTGACCATTGCAAAACAGGGTAAAATGAGTTTAAATTTTAAGATATCAGGTCTTGATAAGATACTTGAAACACATTCTCAGACCAGCAACAGGGTGGCGTTTGCCATTATTATCGCAGCTTTGATCATGGGGTCTGCGCAATTGGTTGACTCCCATGTCCCGCCCTTAATTTTTGGAGTTTCCCTGATCGGAATAGTGGGCTTTATCGCAGCTGCAATGATGGGGGTATGGCTGCTTTTTGCCATTATTAAAAAAGGCAGGTTGTAATTGTTGAATTAATTTTTATTAATATTGTCAATATCCTCTGTCTGTGTTAAAAATATATAAGTCGTAAAATTATTCAATTGATAAATGTGTTATAAATAGATAATTCAGAAATAAGGGATCCTTAAGATGCCGGATGAATCTGTCATCAGAATTGGGTGTTTAAGAATCGCAGAACATTTTATCGCCGGGCTTGTACAAGAAAGGCTAAAGACGAATAAAATGCACCTGGTCATTATGAATGCCTACGAACAATTTGCAGATTTATTGTTTCAAGGGAAAATTCATGGTGCTTTGCTGCCTCTTCCCTTTGCCATGGAGCTTTTTAAAAAAGGATTAAAGATCAAGCTGATTTTATTTGTTAACAGGGGAGGGGGCTCGTTTCTAAAGAAGACTGCCGCTAACATAAAACATATTAAAGGCTTTAAACATAAAACGATTTTAACTCCCTGCCTGCTATCAGTCCAGAATATGCTTTTGCACAAAATGTTTTTTTCAGCAGGATTGAATCTGGGTAAGACTCAGGATGCCAGGGCAGATGTGTTTATTGAGATTGTGCCCTCTAATATTATTCCTGAAATTATTGATAATGATTCTGATAACGATATCGGAGGGTTTGTAGCTTCGGAGCCTTATAGGACATTATCATTGGAAACCGGTCAATATAAAGAAATTTGTAATTTTAAAGCTCTTTGGAAAGATCACCCTGATAGCGTATTTGTATTAAAAGAATCTATAATTCAAGAGAAATCAGAAGATGTCCAGGCAATTGTGAATTTGTTTATTGAGTCGGGACAAATGATTTATCAGGGCGATAATAATAGTATAGCACCTTATGGAGAGACTTTTTTTATTCAACAACATAAGATAATAGATACTTTATTGCCTGATATTGTTAAAATGTTTAAACCTGAAGACCTTAAACCTGAATACAAGATGCTGAGCATGATCCAGGATTATATGGTTGATCATGCAGGCTTTATGACAGATAAGAAAGAGATAAAAGAATTTTTTGATATAAGTTTTATTAAAAATTAATGGAGATATATAATATATTTTGAAAATTGAGATTGAAAAAATATCAAAGATTTATAAAAAAATGGATAAGAGCAGACATATTGTTCTCCAGGATATTACTTTTCAAATAGATAAAGGTGATTTCGTAATAGTCCTTGGAGAGTCAGGGTGTGGGAAAACAACTTTCTTAAATATGCTTGCAGGCTTTGAGAAACCAACATGCGGGAAAATCCTTTGTGATAGTAAAGAAATTAAAGGTGTACATCCTTCACGGTCCATGCTTTTTCAACAGCCGGCACTGATACCATGGCTTAATGTTGAGGAGAATGTAGCCTATGGTTGTAAACTCAGGGGAGATACTGATAATCTTGAATACAGGGTTATCCAGTTCCTTGAAATTATGGGACTTCTTGGGTATGCAAAAGAAAAACCAGGAGAACTCTCTTTAGGCATGGCACATAGAACTTGTCTTGCAAGGGCATTGGTGGGGCTGCCAAAGATGCTTTTGCTGGATGAACCTTTTGCTGCACTTGACACGTTCACCCAAAGTCATATTCGTGAAGAACTGGTCAATTTATGGTTAAGTGAACGATTTTCAACAGTATTTGTTACCCATGATATAGATGAGGCAATTTTTTTGGGTAATAAAATAGTGCTATTGGGAGGAGAACCCGCAGGTATTCAGAAAATATTTGAAATTAATGAGGACTATCCCAGGAACATGGAATCGTCATTTTTTACAAATATCAGGAGTGAAATCGTGGATAGGTTTAAGAGGTCGTATATCGCAAAAAGGACACTTATTTAGGAGTGTATTTATGGAACCTGACCCTTTACATAAAAGCAGGCGAATTTTTGTAAAAACTGCCATTGCAGGGATGTCCGGTATGTTTCTGCCTTCAGGTATAAATGCTTTGTCAAAAAATAGATCTTTATCTATTGGATACCTGCCTATTACTGATGCTTCACCACTTTTAATTGCCCATGCTCTGGGTTATTTTTCCCAGGAAGGGGTTGTAATTGACAGACCTGTTATGGTACGATCATGGAAAGTATTAACAGAATCATTCCTGACTGGAAAATTTGATCTAACACATATGCTTTTCCCCATTCCTATCTGGATGAGGTTTAAGCATAATATACCTGTTAAAGTACTTGCATGGAACCATACTAATGGGAGCGCTATAACAATAAAGAAAAATTCGTATATTAACAGCTTTAAAGACCTTGGCGGGAAACAAATAGCAGTCCCATCCTGGTATTCCATGCATAATTTGATACTTCAACTCGGTATCAGGACAAGGGGTTTACGACCTGTGATAAAACCTCAGTCGTATAAGATTTCCAAGGGAGAAGTTAATTTGTTTATTCTTTCACCCCCTGAGATGCCCACAGCGCTTTTAGGGGGCAAAATAGACGGATTTATTGTGGCAGAACCTTTTAACGCTCTTTCAGAGTTAAAGTTGCAAGCAAAAATTATGAGATTTTCAGGCGATATCTGGAAGAATCATCCATGTTGTGTTATTGTATGTAATGAAAGATTAATCACCCATGATAATTTATTGGTTCAAAAAGCTGTGAATGCGATTGTCAAAGCTCAATTGTGGTTAAGTTTAAATCCAAAAGAAGCAGCTTATCTTTTAAGCCGAGATGGAGAAGGATATCTTCCAGTATCAAAAAGGGTTTTGGAACGGGTATTTACTAATCCGCCAAAACACGAATTAAAACACCCAGAATGGAATGTTCAGAGGATTGGGTTTCAGCCGTATCCTTTTCCTTCTGCAACTGAATTTATTATAAGGCAGATGAAAAAGACAATAGTTGAAGGGAATATCGAATTTCTCAACAAAGTTGACCCGTCAGCTGCCACACAAGAGTTGGTTGACGATAGTTTTGTATTAAAGGCAATGGATGAAATAGAAGGGATTGCAAAACCTTTATCAAGGGAAGAAATAGTTGAAATCAATTAATAGATTTATTTATACAAATTCAAAAGAAGTTGGTCTTAATGCAATTTTCAATAAAAAAAGTTCCGGAGTTTATATTGAAATTGTTGGATTACTGGCTTTTGCCCTGATTTGGTGTTTTTGTTCCTATTTCTTTTTTACTGAAAAAGGAGTGGAACATCTCCATGGATTTTTGCCTTTGCCTACATTTAAAGCTCTTATAACATCCATGACCGAGGTTTCCTTCTGGCTTTCTGCATGGGCAAGTTTAAGAAGAGTGTTTGTGGGAATATTGATTGCAACTATTGTTGGAGTACCCATAGGAATAGTGGTAGGTTATTCTCCAAAACTCAGGAAATTTGCCTATTCACCTATTCAATTTGTCAGGATGATAAGCCCGCTTTCCTGGATGCCTGTTGCATTACTTGTTTTTACAAGTTTTGAGTCTGCTGTTACATTTTTAATTGTCATGGCATGTGTTTGCCCGATAATTCTTAATACAGCAATAGGGGTCTTAAATGTTAACCCTCAATGGATCAGGATGGCAATGAATCAGGGGGCGGATCATATTCAATTAATAAAAACAATAATCATTCCTTATTCCATCCCCTATATGCTGACAAGTATAAGGCTTGCATTAGGCATTGCCTGGATTGTACTTGTGCCGGCAGAGTTTTTAGGAGTTTCAAATGGGCTGGGATATTTAATAAATGATGCAAGGGATACAATGGAGTATGATAGATTAATGGCAATGATTATTGCAATCGGTATTATTGGGTTTTGTCTGGATAGAATGCTTCAGAAAATTCAGAGTATTTTTAGCTGGACATGGGCTGAATAAATAAGATAAAGTGAAAATAATAAGATAAGGAGTTTTGCTATGGGTGCAGATCCAAACATTAAAATTTTAGTTGCTGATGATTCCGGTACCATGCGTGTGATGTTTAAGCAGATGCTGAATAAGGCCGGGTTTGAAAATATTGTAGTAGCTGTTAATGGGAAAGATGGTCTGGAAAAAGTAAAAGAAGAAAAACCTGATCTTATTGTGAGCGACTGGAATATGCCTGTGATGGATGGTCTTGAATTTCTTCAGGCACTTAGAAAGACAGAGGAATATAAAGATCTGCCATTTATTATGGCAACAGCTCAGTCTGATAAATCTTCGCAAAATCAAATTATGAATGCCGGAGGGAGTGGGCATGTTCCAAAACCTTTTGATGAAACTCAGATAAAGAAAGCTGTTGATAAAATATTTACACCGGAAGACCAGGGCGGAGCAAAACCGAAAAAGAAACAAAGACAGGTTATTGGAGGTCGGGTAGAATTAAATGTTGCCCATATTCAAATTACTGATCATCTTGCTCTTGGGGTTTTAAAACATAGAATTGACACGGGTGAACTTGAGCCTGAATATTTTGATCTTACAACAACGATGAAACCGGGCTGGAATCCGATTCAAGAAGGTCTTGAAAATGGTGAAATTGATTGTGCCTTTGTTCTTGCACCCATTGCAATGGATCTTTTTGCCTATGATTCACCCATTGAATTAGTTTTATTTGCCCATAAAAACGGCAGCACTTTTGTAAGAAACAGGCATTATGATGTAAGGTTTGATTCCCTGCAAAGTTATTATAAGTATAAAGTAGTTGATATTCCGCACAAGATGTCAGTCCACCATATGCTGGCACATCAGTTTTTAAAGGAATTGGGACTTAAACCCGGGGTGCCTGGAAAAACAGCTATTAATGTAAGATTTGAAGTTGTTCCTCCTGTTAAGATGCCTGGAATTATGCAGGAGAATGAAGATGTTGCAGGCTTTATGGTGGCAGAACCAATTGCTACCAAAGCTATCTACGGTGAAATAGGCAGCTTGGAATTTTTATCAGCAGCCCGCTGGAATAATCACCCCTGCTGTATTGTTGCAATGCAGAAAGAATATATTGATAAATATCCTGAAGCGGTTCAGGAATTTGTGGGTCTTTTAAAAGACACAGGGGAATATATTGAGGATGATAAGGCAAAGGCTGCTGAAATTGCAGTGAAATTTTTAGACCCTCAAGGCAAACTTGGTTTAAATTCTCAGGTTTTGCAGAATGTGTTTGCACAGCCCCAGGCAATTAGATGGGATGGACTTGATCCTACCCTTGAAGACTTAGATAAGGTACAAAAATATATGCATGATGTCATGGGAATTGGTAAAATTATTGATCTTGAAAAATTTGTGAATAAAGTATTTGCAGATAATTCTTAAAAATTAATTGTATATAATTCATATGGAGAGAATTATGAGACTCACAGACCCGAATATAATCAAAGAAGGTGAAAAAGATTTAATTGATGCAATCAAGGATGATCTTGATCCGGATGTTATAAATAAAATTGTGAAAGATAAATTAAAAGTTGAAAATCTGGAATCCCGGGGCGGTGAAATTATTGTTCATAATAATCAAATAGCTTTCAAAATAGACTTTGAACTTAGCCTGAGCGGTAGTCTTATATTTGACAGGGATGGTAATTATATTTCAGATAAAGACCCTGACACAAATTCTGACGTAAGTGAAAATAATAACAATGAAGATATAGCACCAGAAGCCAAAGAGATTAAAGAAAATGATGAAAATACTGAACCTGAACCTGAACCTGAACTTGATCCTGAACCTGAACTTGATCCTGTCAAAGAAGAACCTGTGGATGAGAATATAAAAGCAGACCTGAAGGAAGAATCTGAAAACAAAGATATTGATAATCCTGAGCCTGAAATTGATGAGCCTGAAATTGATGATATTGATCTGGAAGAATATGCTAGTGAAGATTCAACTAAAGAACCAGAACCAGAATCAGAATCAGAATCAGATGAAGATGAAGATGATATGTCAGAGATTGATTTGGATGTAGAAGGCTTTAAAGATGATGATATAGATTTTTCTGAAGATGATGATATTGGTGATATATTAAAAGAGAGCAGAGATTTTTGGGATAATAAGGAAAAGTCGTAATTACCCTCCTATGATGTATTTTTTAAAACAGATATTAGTATGATTGCGGATTCACAATTGTTTAAAAATCGAAAAGCTCTTGGAATTACCTCTGGCGGACTTGACAGTATATTATCAGCATTGGTTTTAAGAGATCAGGGTATTGATATTACATGGATCAGTTTTGAAACGCCTTTTTTTTCTTCAAAAACAGCACAAAAATCTGCCAAAGCACTTAATATCCCCATAATTATAAAAGATATTACTGAGGATTATCTGCCTTTATTATATTTACCCAGGGCTTGTTTTGGGAAAAATATGAATCCCTGCATGGATTGCCACTCTTTGATGTTTAAACTTGCAGGGCAAGAGATGGAAAAACAAGGGGCGGATTTTTTATTTTCCGGTGAAGTCGCAGGTCAACGCCCTAAATCACAAACAATAAATTCCATGCGGTATGTTGAAAAAAATTCGGGATTCCAGGGATTGATTCTGCGACCTTTAAGTGCAAAATTACTTCAAGAAACAATCCCTGAAAAAAATGGATGGGTTGACCGTTCAGCATTGCTTGATATCTCAGGCAGATCAAGAAAAATACAAATGTCCCTTGCAAAAAAATATGGAATTGAGGAATACCCAGCTCCTGCCGGGGGCTGCCTTTTGACAGATTCAGGTTTTTCCAGAAGGCTGCAAGATATTATATCTGCTCAAGATGATTTTGATATAAGAGATTTGCATCTTTTAAAATATGGCCGTCATTTTAGAGTTGATAAATATTATAAAATTATTGTGGGTAGATCAAAACAAGATAATGATAATATTTTAAAGTATTATAAAAAAGATAAAGATATTTTGATAAACCCTGCATCTATTCCAGGTCCTGTGGTGCTGATTAGATCTGACAACAAAAAAGGATATACAAAAAGTATAGAACAAACAGGGGGGCAGCTTTGCGCTTCTTACACAAAAGCAAAGCCTGATGAGCTTGTCGATATCCAGATTATATATCCTGATAAATATTCAAATGCAGAAAGGACATTCCAGGCAAAAGTTTATAATTGCTCTGATTTTAAAAGATTTATGGTTTAAAAGATTTAGTGAAAAGTCATTTTATCCCAAAAATCTTTTTCATCTTTGACCCAGTCTTCTCCAAATTTTTTCTCACAAAAAGAAGCAAGTCTTGAATACCATTTTGTCCAGGGGTTTTCTCCTTTTGATCTGGCTTCAAGTACATCATTCAGAAATGTTTCAATATCAGCCATCTCTTCTTTGGGAATATAATATTGAGCTCCGCCTTTATAAGATTTTTCAATACTTTCTACGCTTAAGGCATGGGCTGTAAGCATTATGGTTAAAACTTTCTTGTCAGTTGCAATATCTAAGAGTGCATACCCATCAACACCCATAATATCAAGTATAGCAATATCAAATTTTTTACTGGTTAATAAAGATTTTGCATCTTCGAAATTTGTAGCCTTGGTAATCTGGCACATGTCTAATAGCTCTTCAAGGGATTCGAGTATATCAGGCTCATCATCAACAATTAGAATTTTTTTATTCTCAAGTAAATTTTCTGTCATAATTCATCCTTATTTTATATCGTAAAAGTGTTTAAATAACTGTTTTGACAAAAAAAATCAATGGAACTAATTATTTTTTTTAATTTCAAGTTTTGCCTTTAACTGACCGCAGGCAGCTGAGATGTCGTCTCCTTTGCTTTTCCTTATGATGGCAGTTAGTTTTGCGTCCAGCAATATCTGCATAAAAGCACTTATTTTTTCTTTTGAAGGTTTTTTAAAAGAGCTTTTATCATGCTCGTTAAAAGGAATAAGATTAACCTTTGCTTTTATGGGCGCAAGTAATTTGCAAAGTCTTATTGCATCCTCTTTTTTATCATTGATATCATTGATCAATATGTATTCAAAAGTTATTTTTTTCCGAGGTTTCATTTTATATTGCTGGCAGGCATCTAATAATTGTTGAATGGGATAACGATTGTTCACAGGCATGAGCATTGAACGGGTTTCATCATCAGTTGCATTAAGTGAAACTGCAAGGTTCGCATTGGTGTCAGCACCAAGCTTGTTAATTTCAGGTACAAGTCCGCAAGTGGAAATAGTGATTTTATTTGATGAAAGTTTGAGTCCAAAGTCAGCATTGGTAATAATATTCAATGCTTGGATAACAGCATCATAGTTAGCAAGTGGCTCACCCATGCCCATAAAAACAATATTTGCAATTTTATTTTTATTGTTAGTGTTTATGAGATGCCATCGAATATCACGAATCTGAGCAATGATTTCTGAAGATGTTAAATTCCTTTTAAATCCGCCTTTTGCAGTAAGACAAAATCTGCAGTTTTGAGCGCAACCGACCTGGGAAGATATGCATAGTGTATAATGATCTTTTACCGGGATAAGTACGGATTCAATAAAATTATTATCTTTGAGTTTAAATAAAAATTTTTCAGTTTTATCATGGGACTTTTCAATATTTTCAATTTCAAGCCTTGAGATGGTAAAATTATCAACTAATAATTCCTGTAATTTTTTTCCAACGTCAGTCATCTCCTTAAAACTATTTGCCTGACGTAGGTAAATCCATTTGTAAATCTGTTTTGCCCTGAAAGGGCGTATCCCTTTTTCTTCAAGCCATTGTGACATTTCTTCTCTGGATAAATTTAGAATATCCTGCATAAATTTAGAACTCCTAATTTGAATAATGTCTTGACATATCACAAAATTTATATTAATTTCAATAGGTTTAGAGTACCTTGTAATAAAAAGTTTATTTTATAAAGATGTTTTATGTTTGATAATTTAAGTGATAAACTCGATTCTGTATTTAAAAAGCTCAAAGGGCATGGTACGCTCAATGAGAAAAATATTGAAGAAGGCTTAAAACAAGTGCGCATGGCGCTTCTTGAAGCTGACGTAAATTATAAAGTTGTAAAAGATCTTATTTCAGGCATAAAAGTAAGAGCTCTTGGCACAGAAGTAATGAAAAGCCTTACTCCGGGTCAGCAGGTGATAAAAATTGTAAATGATGAATTTACACGCATGATGGGTTCTTCCCATGAGGGAATCAATCTGTCAGGTAAATCACCTGTATCTATCATGCTTGTTGGGTTGCAGGGCTCAGGAAAAACTACCACCACAGGTAAGCTTGCTTATTATTTAGCTAAAAACGGAAGAAATCCTTTTTTGGTGCCCGTGGATGTGTATAGACCTGCTGCCATTGATCAACTCAAGAAAATAGGGGCTCAACTTGGTTTTCCGGTATTTGATTCTGACCCTGATATGGATCCTGTAAAAATATGCCAGAAAGCTCGCAACGAAGCTGTGAAACATGGTTATGATACAATGTTGCTTGATACAGCTGGTAGATTGCATCAGGATGAAGAGTTAATGGCAGAATTGAGCCGGCTTAAAAAAACCAATAATCCGGCAGAAATACTTTTGGTGGCTGATGCCATGACTGGACAGGATGCTGTTAATATAGCATCCTCTTTTGATAAACGCCTTGATCTGACAGGTATTGTCCTGACAAAAATGGATGGGGATGCAAGGGGCGGCGCAGCTCTTTCCATTAATGCGGTTACAGGGAAGCCTTTAAAGTTTATAGGTGTTGGTGAAAAGCCAAAGGCTCTGGAGCCTTTTCACCCAGACAGAATGGCTTCAAGAATTTTAGGAATGGGTGATACTCTTTCCTTTATTGAAAAAGCTCAGGAAGCAATAGACCAGAAAGAAGCAGCCAAATTAGAAAAAAAACTCAAGAAAAATCGATTTACTCTTGAGGATTTCCGTAATCAAATGCAGTCTGTAAGAAAGATGGGGTCTATTAAAGACCTTATTGGTATGATACCGGGAATAAATAAAAAACAGCTTAAAGGATTTAATGTCGATGATAAGGAACTTGGAAGAATTGAAGCTATTATAAATTCCATGACTCCTGAAGAGAGAAAAAAACATTTAATAATTAAAGCAAGTAGGAAAAAAAGAATTGCAAAGGGAAGCGGTGTGACTGTTCAAGATGTGAACAGGCTTCTGAAAAGCTATTCCCAGACAATGAAAATGGTTAAGAAATTTAATAAAGGTGGCATGGGCGCTTTAAAGAACATGCTTCCATTTTAAGGAGAAGACAAGTATATGGCAGTAAAAATAAGACTTTCCAGAAAAGGAACAAAAAAGAAACCTTTTTACAGAATTGTTGCAGCAGACGTAGAAGCACCAAGAGACGGCAGATTCCTTGAAAACCTTGGAACTTATAACCCAATGGTTGATCCTGCTGCTGTGACTCTAAAAGATGAGAGGATAAAATACTGGTTAACTGAAGGTGCTGAAACAACTCCTACAGTTAAAAGTATTTTAAAAAAACAGGGCTTGACTTTGAACCCTGCATAGGACTGCGTTGCGTGTTGATGCCGTGTTTTCAATACCCCATAACAAAGGAGAAGTAGCTATGAAAGAGTTGATCACTTATATTGCAAAGGCGTTGGTTGATAATCCTGACCAGGTAGAAGTGCTTGAAGTTAAAGGTGGACAAACATCTGTTCTTGAGTTAAAAGTGGCAAAAGAAGATTTGGGGAAGGTGATTGGAAAGCAAGGTAGATCTGCTCGTGCCATGAGAACTATTTTAAGTGCTGCTTCAACAAAGATAAGAAAACGTACGGTTCTTGAGATTGTTGAATAGTTACCGGTTGAATGTCCATGACAGGCAAGTCTTTACTTATAATCGGTGAAATAGTTGGTGTGCATGGACTTGCAGGAAAACTTAAAGTTCGATCATATGCAGAATCTGTTGATACATTTAAGCCTGGAGTCAGGCTTAATATTAAATCTTCAGAGGTTGATGATGGTGTCTGGCATGAAGTACTGGCATCTTCAGCTCATAAAAAAGGGGTTTTGCTTACATTAAAGGGTGTGGGAGATATTGATTCTGCATTATCCTTAAAAGGTAAAGAAATCCTTATTAAGAGAGAAGATATACCTTGTGGACATGGTGAATCTGAAGAAAATACATATTTCTGGCAGGACTTGATTGGTCTTGAAGTGTTTGACATTAAGCAGGGGATTCTTGGCAGGATTGTGAATGTTTTTAAGACAGGTGCAAATGATGTCTTTGTAGTAGAATCAAGAGAAGACAATGGCAATAAAGAGACTCTTGTTCCGGCAATTGAGTCTGTTATTAAAGATGTTAATATAGAAGAAGGAATAATTAAAATTGATTTACCCCAGGGCTTATAATGGAATTTATTGTATTAACATTATTTCCTGATTTAATTTCTTCTTTTTTTAGTTATGGTGTTATTGGAAGAGCTTTTAAAAATAAAATAATTTTTGGTCAAAGTATTGATATCAGGGATTTTACTTCTGATGTGCATAGGACAGTTGATGATAAACCCTATGGCGGAGGATGTGGCATGGTTATGAAACCTGAGATACTTGATTCTGCAATTATGGATACAAAAAAACAACATCCTAAAGCCAGGGTGCTGCTGATGACTCCCCAGGGTATCCCTTTTGATCAACGAAAAGCTCAAACAATGGCTCATAAAAATGAAAGCCTGATTTTTATTTGTGGCAGATATGAAGGTATTGATGCAAGAGTTTGTCAGAAACATGTTGATGAAGAAATTTCCATGGGTGATTTTGTAATGACCGGTGGAGAGCTTGCTGCTATGGCAATTATTGATTCAGTTGCAAGATTGCTGCCAGGAGTGCTTGGAGGAGAACAATCCGCACAATTGGACTCATTTACCAGTGACAGACTTGAGCATGAACAATACACAAGACCCTTTAAATTCGGGGATGATGCAGTGCCTGAAGTGCTTTTATCAGGTAATCATAAAAAGATTGAAGAATGGAGAACCCGTTCCTCTGTGATGACAACTTTTATAAAACGACCGGATCTTTTTTTAACAAAAGCTCCAGATGAGCAGGAAAAAGAAATTTTAAAAGACTTGCGCCGGGAATTAAAAAAACTGGTTGGGAACTGATTTGATAAAGAATCTCTATCTTGCTCTGGTACATTCTCCGGTTGTTAACAGGAATGGGAAAGCTATTGGCTCTGCTCTTACAACCATTGATTTACATGATATTGCAAGAGCTTCAATGACTTTTGGAGTTAAAGGATTTTATGTTGTAACACCATTTGAAGATCAGCAGGCTTTGACCCATAAGATCATAGAACATTGGACCAAGGGAATTGGCGGAGTAATAAACCCTGGACGTAAGGATGCTCTTGAATTGATAAGGGTGGCATCAAGCTTTGAAGATGCTTGTGCTGACATTAAACAGGAGAATAAAAGTCCCCTGGTTACTATTGGAACAAGTGCAAAAGAATATGGTGATTCTGTTTCAATTTTAGAGTTTAAAGGACAATTAAATAAAGAGAACCCTCATATTCTGGCTTTTGGTACAGCATGGGGGCTTTCACAAGGATTTATTGATAATTGTGATACAATATTGGAACCTATAAAAGGGAAGGGTGACTTTAACCATCTTTCAGTGAGATCTGCTGTTTCGATATATTTAGATAGGATTTTTAATTAATTTTGAGTTTGAGTTTTTGTAAAATATTAGGAGGAAAAGATGTCAAACATTATTGAGCAAATAGAAAGAGAACAAATGCGTACTGATATTCCTGATTTTGGACCTGGGGATTCAGTTAAAGTGCATGTTAAAATACGTGAAGGTGAAAAAGAACGTATTCAGGTTTTCCCTGGTGTTGTAATTAAGAAAACCAAAGGAATGAATAAAGCTCGTTTTATTGTAAGAAAAATTTCAGGTGGTATTGGCGTGGAAAGGACTTTTCCACTTTATTCACCTTCTATTGATAAAATTGAAGTTATTACAAGAGGTCGAGTCAGAAGAGCAAAACTTTATTATTTAAGAGATAGACGTGGTAAATCTGCAAGAATTCAAGAAAAACGCCCGTCTTAATTTAAGAGATTTAACCCATGAGGCAGTTTGAACATGAAGCTTATAAAAATGGGTATAAAATAATAGCAGGGATTGATGAGGCCGGCAGAGGACCACTTGCCGGCCCTGTTGTATCTGCATCTGTTATTTTACCGAAAGATTATTCAGATCCTGATATAACAGATTCCAAGAAACTCTCTCCTAAAAAGCGTGATTTATTATATTCAAGAATAAATGAGCATGCATTATTTGTAGCAATAGGCATTGCTGATATTGGTGAAATTGATAGAATTAATATTCTTCAGGCATCCTTAAATTCAATGAAAAGATCAGTTATAAATTTATTGACCACACCTGATTTTTTATTGATTGATGGAAAATTTGGAATTAATATTGATATTCCCCAGCAGGCAATAATAAAGGGCGACTCAAAAAGCATTTCCATTGCAGCAGCATCAATAATTGCTAAAGTAGAACGGGATCGGCTTATGATGAAATTTGATCGGATCTATCCTGAATATGGCTTTGCCCGGCATAAGGGATACCCTACAAAAGCCCATAAACAGGCTATTCTTGACCACGGAATAACTCCAATTCATAGAAAAACTTTTAAAGGTGTCAAAGAGGTTATTGGTGCCGAGTAAAGCACAGATAACAGGCAGCCTTGGTGAAGATGCCGCTGTAATTTATCTTAAGAATAAACAATTTATAATCCTGGATAGAAATTATAGAATAAGGAATGCTGAAATTGATATTATTGCAAAGGATAAAGACACAATCGCTTTTATCGAAGTAAAGACCAGAAAATCTTTAATGCGGGGACTGCCTGCAGAAGCAGTTAATTACACAAAGCAAAAAAAAATTATTTTTGCTGCATTATATTATATCAGAGAGAATAATTTAGATAATATGAGACTTAGATTTGATGTGGTTGAAGTCTATGAGAAAGATACGGCTTATAAATTTAATTTAATAAGAAATGCGTTCCAGGTTTCTTAAAATGAGAGAGATTGTAAAATCAGATTCAGGCCTGAAAAAGGGTGTTTTTTATGTCGTGGCAACACCTATTGGTAATCTTGAAGACATAACCTACAGAGCTGTGAGAATCCTAAAGGAAGTTGATTTTATAGCGGCTGAAGATACCAGGCATACTTTAAAACTTCTTAATCATTTTAATATTGAAAACAGATGCGTTTCCTGTAACGAGCAAAATGAAGAAAAAAGAGCTATAGAATTCCTTATGGAACTTGACCGTGGTAAGAATATTGCCCTTGTTTCTGATGCCGGAACCCCGCTAATTTCAGATCCTGGTTTTAAAATTGCAAGGACTTTGATCAAGGAAAATATTGAAGTGATTCCAATCCCGGGATGCAGCGCAGCTATTGCAGGATTAAGCGTGGCAGGATTGCCTACAGATTCATTTATCTTTAAAGGTTTTTTACCTAAAAAAAAGGGCAAAAGAATAGCTGTACTTACTGGGTTAGTTAATGAGAAATCAACTCTTATTTTCTATGAATCTCCCAAAAGAATAATTAAACTTATCGAGGACTCAATTGAGGTTTTTGGCAATAGACCTGCCATGGTTGCAAGGGAGATTACGAAATTGTATGAGGAATATATTCGAGGTGACCTTAGTCTAATTCTCCATAAATTAAAATGCAAAAATCAGGTCAAAGGCGAATGCTCTTTATACATTCAAGGGATCAAAACTGAATTTATAGTAAATGATAATGAGCTTGATAGTGAAATTGAGCTGGAATTGGACAGGAGTCATGAATCAGGGCTTGGTACCTCAGATATTGCAAAAAAAATTGCTGCAAAGTATTCTTTGCCCAGGAAAAAAGTTTATAACAGGGTATTAAAATTTAAAAATTCCTGAATAAGTCAATATCTTAATGCTTTTTCAGCTCTTTTAAGATAGAATTTATTTTTTCAATTTTCTTCTTGTTTATTAGTGATTCTAATGCTTTTTCAAAATGCATTATAGCATTTTTTTTGTTTTTGATATTAAAGTAATAATAGCCCAGATAGTAATGGGTAAGTCCCAGGTCATGATTTTGGCTGTAAATTTTTGCTATATAGTAATAAGCTTTTGGATAAGGGATTAAAGGCTGATTTATTATTTTTTCAAAATTTGCTTTTGCCTTAACAGGTTTGTTCAGTGCTATCTGTACCTGACCCAGTAAATAAGCAGCAGGCATGCTGACAACAGGGTCATCTTTAATATCGATTAAAATATCTCTAGCCTTGGAAAAGTTTTCATTTTGCAGATAAATATTACTTAATTCTAATAATATCAGAGGGCTGAAAGGTCTGGCAGAAAGGGCTTTTTTAAAATATTTTTTTGCTTTATCTAATTTTAATTGTCTTGTAAGTAAAAGACCATAGCCATAATTGCAGGCTGGGTTTTCAGGGTTGTTTTTTAAAAGTTTTTTAAATATTTTTTCAGCTTTGATATTGATTTGATAAAGTCCAATAATACGGTATTTAATAAAATTAAAATTATAGTCCTTTTTTGTTTTTTTTATTTTATTTGATTTTTTCCTCTGCCCATAGCGCGCGAGCATATTTTCCAGAGCTTTGATTCGCTTTGTTGTACCGGGGTGTGTTTTGAAATAGTCAGGGATATCTTCAGTACCATAGAAATCAGCCGCTTTAATTTTTTTCAGACCATTCAGGAGTCCTTCAGGAGCAAAACTTGTCTTTGTCAGATAATTAAATCCTTTTTGATCAGCTTCAGTCTCGTGTGCCCTGGAATAGGTCAGCATAGCACTTTGTCCGGCAGCAAGTGAACCCATTGAAAGGCCCTGGCTCAGTTCACTATTGCCTTTACTCCCTATTAAAATGCCGGCTAGTACACCGGCAAGGCTTGCAAGGTTTACTATTTTACTTTTATCAATTAACTGGGCAACATGTCTGCTAGCTGCATGGGCAGTCTCATGGGCAATTATTCCTGCAAGCTCATCCACATTATCAAGACCTGCAATAAGCCCTTGATTAATAAATATATTTGCTCCTGGTGTGGCAAAAGCGTTAAAGCTGTCAGCATTAAAAACATAATAAGAGAATTTAAAGGGCTGTGGAGGTAAGACCCCTGCTATTTCTTTTCCTACATTTTTAACAAGGCTTGATATAATGGGATCTTTAACAATCAGTCCTGATTTTTTTATTTTTCCCATATAATCTTTTGCAAGTTTTTTTTCTTCACCAATAGTAAGAGATAGTAAATTAGATGGAAAACAAAAGGAAAATATATAAATAAGGCATAAAAAGATGATAATTTTTTTTTCTGTTTTTATCATTTTGTATTTATCGTTCACCTCTTTTATATGGTTCACCGAGTTTTGCAGGAGCATTAAGCCTTCTTGGGTCCTTAAAACTGATTATTAGTAATACTAAAAGAGTTGTTATATAAGGGAGCATGGCAAGAAAATTAGGAGAAATCCCAAGGGGCTGCAATAAATACTGAAGTACAAAAATACCACCAAAAAGAAAAGACGCAAAAATTGCTTTACCAGGATTCCAGAGTGCAAATATGGTAAGGGCAATTGCAATCCATCCGCGGCCAGCAGTCATCCCTTCAATCCATGATTTGCTGTAAGAAATCGAAAGATGGGCACCTGCAAGGGCGGAAAACCCTCCACCAATAATCACGCAGATATATCTTATCAAAGAAATATTAACCCCATGGGTTTCAGTTGCCGTAGGGTTTTCACCGGCTGAACGTATTTTTATACCAAACCGTGTGCGTTCAAGAAAAAACCATGCAATTAATGCTAGGAAAATAGCAAGATAGAAAAAGGGGGTCTGGTCAAAAAATATTTTTCCGAGATAGGGAATATCTGAAAGAAAGGGAATAGCAAAAGAGTCCATTTTAATTATAAGCGGTTTGCCGATATAAGGTTTCCCAAGCATACCTGAAAGTCCTAATCCCAACATTGTAAGAGCAAGTCCTGATACCACCTGGTTAGCCTGCAAAGTAATTGAAGCAAAACCATGTATAAGGGAAATTATCATACCTGCTATGATTGCTGCTGCAACCCCTAACCATGGGTGTCCTGTGAGAAAAGTTACAATAAAAGCAACAACAGCTCCAACAGACATAACACCTTCAACTCCTAAGTTGAGGATTCCTGAGCGCTCGCATATTATTTCTCCTACAGTTGCAAAAAGCAAAGGTGTGCCTGCAATCATGGTGCGTTGAAGTACGGAAATTATTATATCTTCCATTTATTGAACCCTTTGAATTCGTATTGTATTTTGTAAAAAGAAATCTCCCATGATGAGAAAAACAAGCAATGTCCCATTGACTATTTGTACAGTAGCTGCCGGAAGACCCAGGGAAATTTGTATTGCATCACCACCCACAAGAATGCCGGCAAAAAAAATGCCTGAGATTATAGTATATAATGGGTTTAATTTTGCAAGCCAGGCAACAATTATTGCAGTAAAACCATAGCCCGATGATATGGATGCAGGATAACCAAGATAATGGTGAATCCCGGCTATCTCTCCCACACCTGCAAGTCCTGCTGCCCCACCACTTATAGCCATTACAAGAATAGTGGTTTTAAAAAAATTGATTCCTGCGTATCTGCCTGCATCAGGGTTTTCACCCACGACTCTTACTTCATATCCAAATTTAGTTTTATAAACTATAACACATAGAATTATTGCAATAATAATTGTAATTATTAATGTAGCATAATGTATTCTTGATCCTGGAATAACAGATAAAACAGCGGATTCAGGAAGATTGTCTGTTCCTGGAAAACCAAAACGCATGGCACCTTTCCAAGGACCCACAATAAGCAGAGTTATAAATTCAGCACAAATATAATTTAACATTAATGTGGATATAACTTCATTTATTGAATATTTTATTTTTAATATTGCAGGTATTATACCGCAGAATGCGCCTCCTATAAAACCTGCAATAAACATTGTTGGGATAATAATAAATCCGGGTAAGGCATTCCCGAAATTGAGACCGACCCAGGTTCCAAATAAAGCTCCCATGAGTAGTTGACCTTCTGCTCCAATATTCCAGAATTTTGCCCTGAACGCAAAAGTTAAGCCGGTAGCAATTAATACCAAGGGGATTGCCTTGGTAATGGTTTCTTTTATGCCATACATTGTTCCAAAGGAGTTTGTAAAGATTTCCGAGATGGCAAAAAAAGGATTTACTTTACAGATAAAAAAAAGCATACCAATGGCAATAAGACCTGCTCCAAGGGAGAATATATTAGTGATAAAAGATCGCGTCTTTGTGATATTTTCCCTATTATTGATTTTGATTTTATACATATTTAACTGATCCTGCCATCATTAAACCTATATCTCTAAGCCTTTTATCATTTGCATCAAGAAATCCTGTAAATTCTCCTTCAAAAATGACTGCAATCTTATCACATAATTCAAAGATTTCATTTAAATCTTCTGAAAATAAAAGAACAGCACCACCAAGTTTTCGTCTTTCTAAGAGTTGTTCTCTTAAATATTGGGTTGCTCCGATATCAAGTCCGTACGTAGGGTGAGAAGCAACCAGTAAGGAGGGCTCTTCGCTGATTTCACGCCCTAAAATAAGTTTTTGTATATTTCCTCCTGAAAGGTTTCTGATCTCAGTATTGATTGATGGAGCTGAGACATTAAATGCTTTTATTAAGTTTTTTGTATGTTTTTTTATTTTATCATATTGCAGAAAAGATTTGTTAGAGTATTTTTTAAGATGGTGTTGTTTAAGTATTGCATTGTCATACAGAAAAAGCCCGGGAGCAATTCCAAACTTTATCCTTTCTTCAGGGACATGGGATACTCCGCTGTCAAATATTTTTCTTGGGGAGATATTTGTTATATTTTTGTCTTTAATGGTTACATAACCAGAAGCAATTTTCCTGATTCCTGTTATTGCTTCGGCCAATTCTTTTTGCCCGTTGCCTGCAACCCCTGCGATGCCAAGAATTTCATTTTCATGTATTTTAAAAGATATATTTTTTAATGATAGAAGACCTTTATCATCAAAAACATTAATTTTATTAACATTAAGAACAGTCTTGCCTGTTTTTATTTTGTCTTTTTTAATATTGAAAATAACGTCTTTACCTACCATCATTCTGGCAAGGCTTTTTTTGTCTGTTGCCAGGGTTTCAGTTTCTCCGATTATTTCACCTTTACGCAATACTATAACTCTGTCACATAATTTAATTATTTCATCTAATTTGTGGGAGATGAAAATAACCATATGTCCTTGTTTTTTCATTTTATTGAGAATTGAAAACAGCTCTTTTGCTTCTCCCGGTGTCAGGACTGAAGTCGGTTCATCAAGAATAAGAAGGTCTGCCCCGTTTAAAAGGGCCATAATAATTTCAATTCTCTGCTGTTCCCCTGCTGACAATTGCCAGACTTTTTTTGAAAGGTTGATAGGGAAATTATATTTTTTGGAAAATTCTACCAGGGTGTTTTTGATTTTTAGTTTAGGGAAAAAGAAAGGTGTGTCTTTATATCCCAATGCTATATTTTCTATTACAGAATGGTTTTGTATCAGCATGAAATGCTGATGTACCATGCCTATCCCATGTTCAATCGATGCACGGGGAGAATTTATTTTAATCTTTTTATTGTTGATTCTGATCTCACCTGAATCCGGCTGGTAAAGACCATACAGGATGTTCATAAGAGTTGTTTTGCCAGCACCATTTTCCCCCAGCAGACCTAATATTTCTCCTGATTTAATCTTAAGGTTTAAATTTTTATTGGCAAATACCCCTTGAAATGATTTTGAGATATTTTTCATTTCAAGGTTTTTAATTTTTCTCATGGTGTTCCTGATTGTTTTTGCTTAAAAGAAATTGCCAGACACTTTTTTTATTTTCCATGGTGAAAAAGTGTCTGGCTGATTTAAAAAAACAGATAGTCTTATTTTGGAATGGAACCAACAACATTATCAACATAATAGTTTATAGATAATAGTTCACCTTTTGTGGCTCGTGTTCCTTTTTTGACTCTGAGCTTGCCTGTGTTATCCTTGATTGGACCTTCATAGGGGTCAAACTCATCTATACCTTTTTGCATCTGGGCATATCTCTTGATAACAAGATCATAAGCAGATATTTTTCCGAAATCTTTGGATGTGACCATGGCTTTTTTTAGAGCACCTACAAATTTGGCGTTGATAATTTCTTTAGGAGTGCCTCCAAGCATTGCAGCTTTTTCTTTTGCAAGCCACCAGATGTCTTTATTAGTCCATGTATTATCTTTTATGCTTTGAAGAATTTTAACATACATTTTACCCCAGTCCATCAACTGACCCGAGACAACAGAATCAACACCATATGGCTGCATTGGGCTGTAATGGCTGAAAGTATAGATTTGCTGACCTTTTTTACTATGTTCCTGTCCAACTTCAATAACAGCAGGAGTATCTTCGGTAAACGCAAGGGCGTCACAGCCTTCTGCTATAAGAGCTTCTGCTGCCTCTTTGGCTTTATCAGGACCATACCATGCATAGGTCCATCTTACATGGACTTCAGCTTTAGGGTTAACAGCTTTTAAGCCAAGGGCATAGGCATTGATATGACGTACAAGTTCTGGAATAGGAAATGCAGCAATATAACCTATTTTATTGGTTTTTGTAAGAGCCCCTGCCATAATACCATTAAGATAATACATCTGGTAAAGATCACCAAAATAGGTGCCGACATTTTTTGAGCGTTTAAATCCTGAACAATGCATGAATTTTTTATTGGGATATTTTGCCCCTGCTGCCACAGTTGCATCCATATATCCAAAACTTGTTGTAAATACAACATCACATTTTTGCTGCAGTATCAGTCTGTCAATGATTCTTGCACTATCAGATTCAGCAACTGATTCCACAATAACAGTTTCAAGCCATGGAAGCTGTTTTTCTGCAAATCTTCGTCCCTGATCATGGGCGTTTGTCCATCCATAGTCACCAACAGGTCCAACATAAATAAAACCTGCTTTTAGTTTGTTTTTGCCTGCAATGCCAGTTCCTGCAAATAATAACAGGCAACAGAAGATCACTGCCAGATGTTTTAGATACTTCATGTTAATTCTCCTTAAATTTAATATTGTGAAAAAT
>CAZTEM010000036.1:0-27578 GCA_964612755.1 uncultured Desulfobacterales bacterium
ACGAGGTGCCATATATTATGACACAAGGAGTATTACCATTCAAGCATGAAAAAAACCAGAAATCACTTTTTTATTGCTGTGTTAAAATCTCATATAAAGCAGGCAATTGACCTTATCTGGCTTGTAGATATTTTGGCTCTGCATTTTCTGCTAAAAAATGTAGTGTCCCGGCATATGCAACTTGCCCAAATAAAATTGAAAAGTGTAATAGTGGAAAAATTTATAATGACACTACAAGTCAAAATCAATAATGATACCGACAGGCTAATATCCTGATTTTATCATCATGCACCTGATAGACCAGGCGGTGTTTTTTATCAATACGCCTTGACCAGCATCCTGAGAGTTCATGTTTGAAGGATTCTGGTTTACCGGCTCCTTCAAATGGATTGTTATTTAAGCTGTAAAAGGGGTAAAGTTTTATAAAATGGGGTTTATTTAGCGCTTAGGCTAATAATATCAAGTACATCAGGCAAATATTTTCCTTGTTCCGAAGTAATCTCCTCGCGAAGATAAAACGGTATGACTTCAAGAAATTTAGACTTACTTGTTGGTACGTGCTCTATGAGAGCGTCAAGCATTGCTGGTCTTAACAATTTTTTATTATCTGGGATTTCGCCAAGCTCTCTCTGAATAACCTCAGTATCATACTTCATCAATTTTTCCCTGAGACTAATCCCTTCCGAAGATATATTATCAACGGTCGCTAATGATAGTTGTTGTACCGATTCTTTTTGTTCCGCCTCAGGGGCGGAATGATCCTCTGTAACTTTAATATCAGGTGTTTCTTTGGACAATTCATTAATCACTCCATCAAAGTTTACAGACATATCAGTCTCTGTATCAGATTCGGTTTTCAATTTATCAAGTTCCGTAATAATCGGTAAAATTTGGTTATCTGGATTTTTGAACCAATCAGTAGACCAAATACGTCGAATCTTCCAGCCAAGTCGTTCGAGAACAGCTTGTCTCAATCTATCCCTGTCTCGAACTGATTTAGCTGAATGATATGTAGCGCCATCACACTCTACACCCATAAGATAAGAACCTGAATTCCCTGGGTCACGCACAGCAATGTCAATAAAAAACCCTGCAACACCAACTTGAGGAACGCATTCAAATCCGTGCTGGCTAAGCTTTTCCATAACTGCAATTTCAAAATCACTATCAGGTGGTCTACCTGTTTCCGTTATTGTTTGGGACAGCTTACCAGACTCACAATACGCAAGAAAATCGCGCAAGGCTCTCACTCCTAGGCTTTTACTTCCATCAACAACAATATCAGTAGAGCTCATAGAGCTAAAGATATGCATACGTTTCCTTGACCGTGTAAAAAGTACGTTCAATCGTCGCCAACCAACATCAGAGTTAATCGGTCCAAATCGTTGTAGCACTTTTCCGCCAACATCAGCAGGTCCATATGTCATTGAAATAAGGATCACATCTCTCTCATCTCCCTGTACATTTTCAAGATTTTTTATAAATCGTGACTCATGGCTACAATCGTCTTTTTCCAGCAATTGCATTAGCAGAGGATCTTCTTTTGAAGCTTGATCTATACCACGCTCAACTTGATCCCTCTGTTCAGCATTCATGGTAACAATACCAATCGTTTCATCTGCATGATTCAAAAAATGGTTTTTGAGCTCTTCAATAATAGCTTCCGCTTCTCTATTATTTCTCCGTCCAGCAAAACACCCTCTCTCTAATCTATGGTAATTAATACCGAAAAAATCAGATTTATGGTTAGGAGATGGGAATATAACTAAATTATTATTATAAAAAGAATGGTTTGAAAATGCAATCAGACTTTCATGTTGTGAGCGATAGTGCCACCGTAAACGTCTTGAATTAAAAATAGGAAGAGTCGCATCAAGTATACTTTCAGATTCCTCGAGCCCAGTCGGGTCTTCTTCGTCTTCTTTTATCAATCGGTTAAAAAAATTTGTTGGTGGTAATTGTTTAGGGTCTCCAACTACGACTAATTGCTTCCCACGACCAATTGCCCCGACCGCGTCTTCTGGTTTAATCTGAGAAGCCTCGTCCATAACAACGACATCAAATTCAAACTTCCCTGGCTCAAGATATTGCGCAACTGACATTGGACCCATCATGAAACATGGCTTTAATGCCAACAAAGCATCGCCCGCCCTTCGAACAAGCTGCCGGATCGGAATATATCTTGATTTTTTCCCACATTCATGCTGTAGAAGATAAAGTCCGGTGTACTGACTAACACGACCACCTCCTCCACCTCTTGGCACAGCTATATTATCAACTCTTTCAGCTATTGCTTCTCTCTGCAATATTTTTAATTTTTCATCATATTCAGAAAATTGTTTCCGTAAAGTATTTTGATTAAAACTAGAAAATCTTGATAGTTCAGGAAACTGTCGGAAAATATCACGTGACAAAAAATCAAAAGTGCCAGCAAAATAGCCATCTAAGATATTAGTTGAGCTAACGAGATCTCCACATTCCACCGCTTTAGCCAAAGAGCTATAACCAATACGAACAAGATATGAACGCGCTCTGATATAATCCAAATATGTTTGCAAAGTTTCCTCATGCTCTAAAGCTATTGCATTTTTAGAGATGGTATCATTAATAGAATGACCTTTAAATAAAACCCACTCATCATAATTAAGATCAACTTTTTTTGCATATGCAGAATAAGCAATTTCATGCCTCCCGCAAAGTTCAGCCAATTTTTTTTTCAGCTTAAACAAATTATTAAACATATTAGTTGTAGGAGTTTTATATATTTTTTTGGAAACTGCTGTTCCTGATAAAACAGAATCCAAAATTTCCGCAAGAGCTATCGTGCTATTTGCCATATTAAGTCCAGCAGTATTATCTACATCAACACCTGCTTGCAACCCTAATCGGTCTTCGAACAGTTTGTAATCGTAATCCATATTCTCCCAAGAGACAACTTTATCGCGTAAACTTTGTAACTTTTGAATCTGTTGCAACCCTTGAAATAGGCTAAATTTATCTCCACTTAAGATAGGTTTACAGGCAGCCAAAGCTGCTTCTAGTTGTTCTTTTCTTTCCATAAGAATGCCCCCACTGGACCCTATGATCTCAGTAGAGGAATCTCCAAAATTTTTAAGCACCGATCTGAGGGAAGCGAATATCTTGAGAATATAATCCAGCTTTTGAAGGTGGTCTGATTTCCATAAAGATCTTACAGCACGACCTATTGAAATAGGCAAATTTAAAACAGAGTCTCCAAGCGCTACCATCTGACCAAAGCCTATTCCATAATAGGCGCGAACTGTTTTGTACCACCCTCTGATCTCTAATATGGTATCTATATCAGTAGATAACCCCTTAAAATGTTCTTTTAAAAGCACCTTAAGTTCACTGTTTGCTAAAATGCTTTCTTTTAACTCCATAAATTCAATAAGCCTATCTAATTTGGATTCAAGTATTGAAATTTTAATTTTGGGATTTAGCGCATAACTATACATTTCTTTTTTTGCAATTTTCCATTTCTTATTGAATATTTTAAAAAAACCTCCATTTGCAAGGGTTTGCTTTATGCCCTGCAAATGCTTTTTTGATGGTAATTGGTCAACTCTAAATTGTGCATTGAGTTCATTCCTGAGTGCTTGGGTAATTTCAAGTTCCTTTCGGAATACAGGTAATACTTCATCTAATTCTTCATTATCAAAAAGGTTATTTCTAAATTTCCAATATTTCGGTTGTAAAGCAGCAGAGATAGTAATAAACATCTTATATTCTTTAATACCTGTCGTGCTAAAACAGAATAGCGACCTGTAATCACTTGGAATATATTTGGTTAGTTTATCTTTTATAATTCTCACTTCATCTATTTTCAAAGACACTTGGTTCATACGAGCAACAATCTCAGAGGTTGAAATGTCGCGTTGAGGTTTTAATATTGATTCGAATGTAGTAATAGCATCAACAATTGAGTCAACAAATGATAGATCTCCCAATAATGACGAATTTATTCTACCAGAAAGTTCACTGTATAAAGATTGTATTTCATTAAACAGGTTGATGTAATCCTTGAATTTTGTTAACGATCCACCACGCAAGAGTGGAATTGCATCAATAAATTCGTTGCCAGTTAAAGTTGGTATTTTTTTCAAATCAGTTAATAATTTCTTTACATCACTAACTTTGTCAAACTGACCATCCTCATTGAGAGCAGGAAGGAAAGTGCGAATTTTATCTATTATTGAGGCAATATCTTTCAGAGTTTTAGTCCAATTAAGCAGTAATGGTTGAATTATTTCAAAATCAAAGATCTGAAGATCTGCGTTATTAACTCCAAACCAAGGATGACTGGTTAAACTTATTTTGTCTTGAGTAGCCACAACAGAAGAAGTATACCCTTCTGCAAAGATAGCTACTTGATCATATATTTCACGTTGTTTTGATGAATCAAAATTCTCTCCAGTAATACCTTCTGGATGAATGAATTCAGGGCTAATTTTAATTTTCTGTCTATAACGAGTAGCAGTCATAAGTACTTCGTGTACCGTCTTACCAGTGTTTTTAAATGGCTGATTTATGCATTCAACATAGTTCTTAAGTTTTGTTTTTAAATCTTCATATCGTGCTACATCGGCATTAATATCTGCAGGTACACGATGCGAGCCATGTTGCTCAATCCTGTGAGCTATATCAGCAATAATTTTTCGTTTCTGGGTTTTATGAGAATGTAATTCAAGGCAAAATTCTCCCAATCCTGATTTATCTAACCGTTGTTTTACAACTTCCAGGGCAGCAAGTTTTTCAGCAACAAATAGGATTCGTTTCTTTTGAGCTAATAGTGCTGCAATCAAATTTGTAATCGTCTGACTTTTACCAGTCCCTGGAGGTCCCTCAATCACAAGATTTTTTCCATTCACAACATCAATCACTGCACTATGTTGTGAACTATCAGCGTCTTCAATAAGTGGATATTTTTGATGCACGTGCTCAATCTCATCTATTTCATACTCAACCGAAAAACCAGAATCAAAGGATTCCTCTGCATCAGTGTCTGTTCCATCATGACCGTTTAAAAATTTTGCTATTATTGGATGAGATAAGATATTATGCTGTTCAGGCCAATGGTTTGGATTGAGATCCAAATACATGAGAAGCTTAGAAAAGTTGAGAAGAGTTAGAGTAATATTACGGTACACTTTCCATTGCGGTTTTTCAACGGCAAGAACTTCACGAACTGCTTGAAAATATTCATCAGGTAAAATGTTTTCATCTAAATCCGGCAGTGCGACATTAAAATCTATCGCTAATTTTTCACGCAAAGATAGATTTGGTAAGATATCTTCACCGGAATAACTAAGAGTATATTGATATGTCCGTGTCGAAGCATTTATTTTCCCTTTATCCAGTTGAACTGGGAATAAAAATAAAGGAGCTATATATTTTTTATCACGGTCATACCATTCAAGGAATCCAAGTACTAAGTACAAAATATTTGATCCTGTCTCTTCTATAGCTGTTTTAGCTTTCTGGCGCAATCCTCTGAGTCGAGTCTCGAGTTCATAAGGATAAAACAATGTCTGAATTTCATAATCTGCATGTTTCTCCTCTATTCCTAAGCCATAACCAGCATTCTCTGGTACTTCGTAAGATGTATCATAGCCAAGTACACGTGCCCATTCAGAAGCAGAAGGATCATTCTTAATACGCCTCTCAAATTGATTCTCTTTGTCTATAATTATATACCCTGTTTCAATCAAATCATCACGAGTTGGTTCAGGAATCGCTTTAAAAGACATATCTTTTCCAGATAGAAGAGTTTTAACTAATTGATCAGGGAGTTCATCAATCACTCGTAACGATGTAGCTTTGGTATGTCGGAAATTTAGTAATCTGTTACGAGCTGAAATATCAAGCAGTCTTTTCCTAAGATTTTCAAGCGTCATTCTAATTTCTCTTTTCAATATCTATACTGTTGCCTATTCAACAACAAACTAACATTGTCCTAACAAATCACACATTCATGCACTATTTGTTCAATATCATAGCGTAAACAGCTTATCAATAAAACTTTTTAATAGTATAAACATATTCTTTTACATACCTGTTTTATGATTTTGCAGAGCTATTACAAGTAAATAAATCAACTTCAGGGGGGAATTTTGCTACCTCTACGGAGGGTGTCATCAAGAATGCCCGCATTATAATTAACACTTACCTGTTTTTATAATAATTATATCACTCGTGAAATCATGAATGATCGAGAATTGCTGAAATAATTAATTTAATCTTGAAAGAACAGGACAAATAATGCTAAAATTACAGGTTATATGGCTATTGTTAACTAGTTAAACTAAAATACACTTTAAGATTAAATTAATTATTATGAATCATCATTCTGAACATATCCCGGCTGGCAGTTTTAAAGCAGGTAAAGCAGAGCCTGTGACTTATCAAGCATTTCTTGGAACCTGTGTTGGAGTTGCGCTCTTTGACAAAACAATGAGAGTTGGAGGCATGATACATATAATTCTTCCTGACCCTCCGTCAGAATCAAATGTGGATTTTCCTGAAAAATATGCATCTACAGGATTACCTCTTCTTATAAACAAACTCATAAACATGGGAGCTTCCAGAGAGAATCTTCAAGCCACTATTGCAGGCGGAGCATTGGTCGGACCTGTAAGCAATCTTGATATCAACCTTGATCTTGGCGGCAGGTCTGCTGACATTGCTCAGGCAATATTAAAGGCAAATAATATCAAAATAAACAAATCTGAAACCGGTGGATTTTTCATGTCCAGTTTAAATCTGGATATGAAAAACGGGGATACTTTAATAGAACCAACATGGGAACAGCATAATAATACTATAAATACACACAAAAAACATTCTCCTCCAACAATAGATGATATTAAAAATACAATAGAAAATTTACAGCCAATACCCCAGACAGCTTTAAAAATATTAAGAATGATTCAGTCATCCCGGGCAGGATCCGATGATATTGTAACAGAACTTGCAACAGATCAGGTATTGAGCGGACAGACCTTAAAAATGTGTAACTCGATTATGTTTGCAGGAACCCATAAAATAGACACACTCAAAGACGCTGTTCTTCTGCTGGGCGAAAGTTTTTTGATCAAATCCTTGATTACTGCTGCTGTAGATACTTATTATAATCAGCAGGGGACATCAAGCTATTCACTATGCAAAGGCGGACTGTTTTTCCATGCTGTAAGTACAGCTCTTGCCGCAGAACAAATTGCAAAATTCACAGACAAAACAGATCCTGGGCTTGCCAATACAGCAGGACTTTTACACGATATAGGCAAAGTCGTGCTTGACCAATACCTGGCAGACAGCTATCCTCTGTTTTTTAGAAACTTAAAGACTAAAACCGCCCTGGAAACTGAGAAAAAGATCATTGGAATAACCCATTGTGAATCAGGCAAATTACTTGCAAAAAAATGGAATTTTTCCAGCGCTCTTTCAGATGTGGTTGAATTCCATCACAGCCCTGAAAAAGCAAAAAAAAATAATGAAATCGTCAGCATTGTTTTCCTTGCCGACCTTTTGATATCAAGATTTAACACAGGCTTAAAGCTTGAAAAAATTAAAGAAGATCAGTTAAATATTGTTTTGGAAACTCTTGATATACCTTTTTCAGACATACCAAAACTTATAGATTCATTACCAATAAATTTATTCAACAAAAACTTACTCAAGGAAGTAGCTTAGGAACTAATAAATGAAAAATAATAAAACAAATTCTCTACTAAGAAAACTTCCAGGGGTAGATCATCTCCTTGTGCTCATGGAAAAGAAAACAGCATTTAAAAATATTCCTTTAAATGTCTGTAAATCTTCAGCCAGGTATGTCCTTGATAACTTAAGAAAAAACATTTTAAATAAGGGTGAGGTTGATATAGCAGATAATGCGATCCTCGATGCTATTTTAAACCATGCTGAAAATGATATTAAAAATAATTTATCAGGTGTTATTAATGCAACAGGAGTTGTTCTGCATACAAACCTTGGAAGATCTCTGCTTTGCAAAGAAGCATTAAAAAATATTGTTGATATTGCATCAGGATATTCCAATCTTGAATATAATGTAAGGCAGGGAATTCGGGGCATAAGATATTCAATAGTAGAGGATTTAATCTCAGAACTCACAGGTGCAGAATCTGCCATTGTGGTTAATAATAATGCAGGTGCAGTCCTGCTCTCTCTTAATTCCCTTGCTGAAAATAAAGAGGTAATAGTCTCAAGAGGCGAACTCGTTGAAATTGGCGGCTCATTCAGGATTCCTGATGTTATGACCAAAAGCAATGCTATACTAAAAGAAGTCGGTACAACCAACAGAACCCATACCCATGATTATACAAGAGCTGTCTCTGACAACACAGGACTCTTCCTTAAAGTGCATACAAGCAATTATCATATCCAGGGTTTTACTTCTAATGTTGATATTGCAAATCTTGTGGACATTGGCAAAAAATATGGTATCCCTGTCATGGATGACCTTGGCAGCGGGACACTTATAGACTTTTCAGAATATGGTCTTGGATCAGAACCTACCATACAAGATATAGTTAAATCAGGTGCTGATATTATTTCTTTTAGCGGAGATAAATTATTAGGAGGTCCCCAGGCAGGTATTATACTTGGGAAAAAAGAGATGATTGATATTATTAAAACAAACCCTTTAACCAGGGCATTAAGAATAGACAAACTAACCCTTGCAGCTTTAGAATCAACCCTAAGGCTTTATAGAGATAATGCAAATGTCATTAAAAAAATTCCTACATTGAGAATGCTTACAGATTCCTATGCAAATATCAAAAAAAGAGCCTGCACTATTATGAATAAACTCCAACCTGCACTGATAAAAAATGTTACAATTAAACTTGCAAACTTGCCTTCACGACCGGGAGGTGGAGCTTTTCCTTCCCAGACATTACCAAGCTGCTGCGTTACCATAAAATCAAAAAAATTTTCTGCATCTCAGCTTGAAAAAAAATTAAGAAATAATGACCCTGCAATAATAGGACGAATTGAGGATGACCGGTTTATCATTGACCCAAGAACAATACAAAGGGGTGAAGAAAAAATAATCTGTAAATCTTTAATTGAAATTTTAGGATAAACCAAGGCATATTCAGGAATACTATGAACAACAAATTCACATCAAAAGAAATTGATTTCCTTAAAAAAAATTCTAAAAATATATCTGACAAATCCTTGACAATTACTGCACCTGAAATTTATCTTTCTGACATCCTTAAAAATAAAACCAATGAAATCCACGCATTTAAAAGACGAATACAAGAAACCCAATTAGTCGAAGATAAATTCGTCTGCATGCTTTTTAGAATCTCTTACAAAAAAAAAGACAATAAAAAAGACATAGATAAATTATTTGAAAAAACATTTCAAATTGTTCTTCAAACAGACAGGGGAATCTGGCAAAGGATAGAACAAGATGTTTATGCTCTTGTTTTCTGGGACTATGATAATAAAAACCAGGCAAAAAAAATCCTTAACTCAATTAAAGAAAAAATGTCTTCATCAATAGACATTGATATATGCACTGGTGCAGCATGGCACCCCTTTGAAGACTTCTTAAAAATAGACTCCTTTGATAATGCAGTTAAAGCCCTTGATCATGCAGCCTTTTTTGGCAAAAATTCAACTATTTTTTTTGACTCCCTTTCCATACATATTTATGGAGATCGACTTTACCAATTAGGGTATATTGAAGATGCATCCATTGAATATCAAAAAAGCCTTGAACTTGATAAAAAAAATACAGTGCTGATTAACAGTCTTGGCGTTTGTTACGGTCTTTTGGGCATGCTTGATAAAGCAAAAGAAGAATTTAAAAAAGTGCTGGCAATTAACCCCGGTGAAATTATTTCCATTTACAATCTCGGGCTTATCTATGACTTAACCAATGAGAAAAAAAAAGCCATTCCATATCTTAAAAAAGCCCATGCCATTGATAATAATATTTTTGAAATCGAGCTGCTTTTAGGGACTTTATACTATTATAAAGCCGGAGATATAAAAAACGCATTGCACCATCTAAACAAAGCATTAGAGCTTAAAAAAGACTCTTCACATGTCCTTAGAATCAAAGGTGAAATAGCTTTGGATCAAAATCATTTTTCAAAAGCAGTTTCAAACTTTACAAAAGCCATAAAAATAAACCCATCAGATGCAGTCTCTTTATCAGGATTGGCAAAAGCCTATGAGATTCAAAATAAAAACATTGATATTGCATTTTCCTTTGCAAAAACAAGTGTAGAATTAGATCCTGACAATATGGTCTTTAAGGAAAGGCTTGAAACCATAAATAAGAAAAAAAAATCAGCTTAATAAAAATAATAACAGGTATTTGAAATGGATGATTTAATTAAACAAATTTTGACCGATAGTATTCACACAAACCAGACCTTTATTTTAGAAAACCTTGAATTAATCAATAAATGTGCTCAAAATATTGCAGACAGTTTAAAATCAGGCAATAAGGTTCTTTTATTTGGCAATGGTGGAAGTGCTGCGGACTGCCAGCACATTGCAGCGGAATTCATCAATCGGTTCCAAATCGAACGCCCTCCTCTTGCAGCCATTGCTCTTACTACTGATACATCAGTTATTACAAGCATAGGCAATGATTATTCCTTTAATGATATCTTTTTAAAACAGGTGCAGGCTCTTGGTAAAAAAGGAGATATTGCCATTGGAATAAGTACCAGCGGAGATTCTCCCAATGTCATCAATGGAGTGAAAGCTGCAAAGCAAATGGGGATTACAATAGTTGGATTTTCAGGAGAAAAAGGTAAGCTTCAAAACCTTGCTGATTATGCTTTTTGCGTAAAGTCAAAAACCACCGCAAGGATTCAGGAAGTACATATTTTACTTGCCCATATACTATGCGATCTTTCAGAAAGGATTATATTCAATGGCTGATTCAAAGATTAATGCAAATATACCTCTTAATATTGACAAGGTTGAAACCTATTCCATACATAAACGGAAAAGCCTTGTAAATATTGATAATTTTGCAAATCCCTGGGAAAAAGGTTTAAGCTTTTCAAATTTCCTTGATAATCTTCCTTCAATTCTTGCTGGTAATGATTTAAAAAATATTATTGCAGCTATATCAAAAGCAGCTATAAATAAAAAAAAAGTGTGTTTTGCCATGGGTGGACATGTTATCAAGGTGGGTTTAAACCCTGTTCTGATTGATTTAATGGAAAAAAATATAATAACAATGGTTTCAATGAATGGCGCGGGAATAATCCATGATCTTGAAATTGCACTGACAGGCAAAACTTCTGAAGATGTTGCAGCATCCCTGGACCAGGGACAATTTGGAATGGCAAAAGAAACATCAGAATTATGTAATATTGCCATTAATAATGCAAAAAAAGAATCAAAAGGACTTGGCAGGGCTGTGGGTGAACTTATTAATACAGAGAATTTACCCTTTAAAAAACAAAGCCTTCTTGCAAAAGGTGCAAAACTCAATATACCTATGACTGTCCATGTAGCAATAGGGACTGATATTATACACATGCACCCTGGTTTTGATGCCGGGGCATGCGGTCAGGCATCTCACATAGATTTTAAAATCTTTGCTGCAAATATTGCCCAACTTGAAAACGGAGTCTTTATTAATGCAGGTTCAGCAGTTATCCTGCCTGAAGTTTTTTTAAAAGCTTTAACTCTTGTTCGTAACCTGAAATACTCACCAAAAAATTTTACAAGTATAAATCTTGATTTTATCCGTCATTACAGACCCATGACAAATGTCGTAAACCGCCCCACTCAGTCAGGAGGTAAAGGTTATAGCCTTGTAGGGCACCATGAGATCCTTATTCCTCTGATAGCAGCAGGTGTAATTGAAAAAATATCCTGAACTTTATTTTTTCAATCAAAATAATTACTTAAAATAATCAACACCATTTTTAAATATCTTAATCCCTGAAGTAATCTCATCCATACCAGAATCTTTAGATTGTCTTTTTCTTAAAGATTTCTCCCTTGTCCAGTCCGGATGATTTGTAAAATGATTATATGCTTCAGGATGAGGCATAAGACCAAAAATTTTCCCTGTTGGGTCACAAATACCTGCAATATCAGACATTGATCCATTGGGATTCAAGGGGAACTCATTGTTTGCAGGCTCGCCATTCTTATTTGAATATTGTAAAACCACCTGATTATTTAAAAATAATTGATCAATTATTGCCTTATCCCCAATAAATTTCCCTTCACCATGTCTTACAGGGTAATCAGCTTTTTCAATTTCCTTTGTGAATACACAAGGAGATTTCTGGTTAAAAGCAAGATGCACCCATTGGTCTCTGAAATTTCCACAATCATTCCATGTTATAGAAGTTGATCTGTTCTGGTAATTATTATCAAATCCTGGAAGAAGACCCAAATTTACAAGGGTCTGAAATCCATTACAAATGCCAATGACAAGCCTGTCTTTCTCAATAAATGACAAAAGCTTATCTCCAAGATGATTACTAAGTTTTAAAGCCTGAATAACGCCTGCTCCATGGTCATCGCCCCAGCTAAACCCTCCGCCCAGAGCTAATATTTTAAAATCATCAAGATCTATTTTACCATTAATCAAAGAATTAATATGAACCCTGTGGGGTTCTGCACCTGCAAGTTCTAAAGCATAGGCAGTTTCAACATCACAATTAAGCCCAAATCCTGTAAGCACAAGCGCTTTTACCTTTGTCATATCATATCTCCAAACTTTTTTGTAAATGCATTCTCAAGTTTGTCAATGGCAATATCTATAAGTGTTTTGCCGTCACAACCAATGATTGATAAATTCTTATGTATATCTGATATTTTGCCAGCAAGGGAGCAAGGCAGACCCTTAAAAAGCTTTTCAAAATTTTCTTTATTTTCAGGTGCAATAGTAATAATAAATCGTCCGGGTGATTCTGAAAAAAGGATTCTGTCATTGCGCATGGAGCCTCTTTCATCATTTACAGGTATTTTTTTAAGATCAATATCAATCCCGAATTCAGAAGAGATGACCATAAAGGATAAATGGACACCAAGTCCACCCCGTGAAACAGCATGACATGATTCGATTATTTCATTTCCAATTGCCTTTTCAAGGGTTTTATACACCTGCTTAAATTGTTTGATATTTACTTTTGGCAGATTCAAACCAGTTTCATTAAAGGATTGATAATACTCAGATGCGCCAAGCTCATTTTTTGTCACTCCAAGGATATAAACAAGGTCACCCGGCATTTTAGGGTCCATTGTAATACATTTTCCTATGTCTTCCACTCGCCCGGTTGCTGAAAACTGGACAGTTTCCAGGGCAGACACCTTAATTGTCTCACCATATTCACCCGGAAGATGCCCATCAACATACATGCTGTCTTTACCTGATAAAAGCGGGAGACCATATCCTGTGCTCATGTCCTTTAATGCCCTGCATGCTCTGACTAATTGCGCTGCTTTGAATTTTCCATCAGGATTTTTCTCACAATCATACTGAATATTTGGCCAGCAAAAATTATCAACTCCGCCAATATGGTCAAAGCTTCCACCCACAGCTATAATACGCCTTACTGCCTCATCAATTGTACATGTCATCATATCATAGGCATCTATTTTAGAATACCATGGCAAAATTGACTGGGAAAAAGCAAGCCCACGATCAGAATCAAGCACAGGTCTTATAACAGAAGCGTCTGTTGGAATATTTTGATTTTTGCCCACAAGGGGTTTAATTACACTTGTGCCTTGGACTTCATGATCATATTGTCTTGTAATCCACTCTTTTGAACATATATTATCCCTTGCAAGAATATCTAAAATTAATTTTTCATAATTAAAAGGTTCGCTAAGTACCGGCTCTGATAATCCACGTATTTCAGGAGGAATCCATAGAGCATCAAACTCCCAGTCAGGAAAACCCTTGTCAAGCAGATCCATATCAATATAGGCACAGGTTTTATCTTTATATTTTATATGGAGTTTTCCTGTGTCAGTATATTTTCCAATAACTGTGCTTTCCACCTCATGTTCAAGGGAAAGTTCCATAAATTCATCAAGGTTTTCAATTTTTACAGCAATAGTCATTCTTTCCTGGGACTCTGATATCCAGATTTCCCACATATCAAGCCCGTCATATTTCAAAGGAACTTTATCAATCCATACTTCACAACCATTACTGAGCATGGCAGATTCACCAATTGATGAAGAAAGACCTCCGCCTCCATTATCAGTGATAAATGTAAACAAGCCCCTGTCCCGGCAAATAAGTAAAAAATCATGCATTTTCTTCTGGGTATAGGGATCTCCTATTTGCACATGGCCTGCAGGCGTGGTATCAGAATACACTTCTGAAGAAGCAGTCACACCATGGATGCCGTCTTTGCCGACTCTGCCCCCGCTCATTACAATAAGCTCGCCTGGAGAAGTTGTTTTTTTATGGGTAACTATTCCATTGATTTTTGAGGGCATAATCCCTAAAGCTGTAACAAAGACAAGGCTTTTCCCCATATAGGAAGAATCAAAAACAGTCTGACCAAATGTTGTTGGTACTCCGCTTTTATTTCCACCGTCTTTGACTCCTTCTATGATTCCGTCAAGTAAACGGCGGGGATGTAGAGGAGGAGTTAAAGGTCCATTATAATTAATATCGCCAACACAGAATCCATAACTACCCATAATAAGTTTAGAACCAAGACCTGTTCCCATGGGGTCACGATACACACCTACAATGCCGGTTATTGCGCCGCCATAGGCTTCCATATTTGATGGTGAATTATGGGTTTCTCCGGTAATTACATAATTTGTATCTTTTGTGAGCTTTCCAACCCCTGCATTATCCCATAGAACAGAAACAACCCAATCCTTTTCATCTTTAAGTTTTAATGTTGGTTCCTGGATATATTTTCTAAAAAGGCTTTTTTCCACACATTCTTCACCTGTGGAAATATCTTTATATTTAAAAACACCTCTGAATGTATTATGGTTGCAATGATCACTCCTTGCCTGGGAAATATATTCAAGTTCAATATCTGTTGGGTCTGAAAGTCCAACCTCTTCCCTTGATTTTCTGACTTCAGGATCATTAAAATATTCACGGATCACAGGGATATCTTTAATATTAAGAGCAAGATTTCTTTTATCGCTGATCTCTTTAAGTTCTTTATCAGAGCCCATTGTAATGACTTCAAATAAAGGGTCATGGTTTAAAACAACTTTTGCAGGTCTGATACTTTTTGCCTGATCCTGTTCCCAGTCTTTTTTAGAAAATACTTTGTATTGCTGTATTATTTCATTTGCAAGAAGTTCGCTTGCAATTTTTTCAACCTGATCACGGTTCAGTGTTTCACCTTTTAAACAATATCTTTTAGAAGTATATACTCCATGATCAGATTTGAATTTTATTTTTAACAAATCCTCAATCGCTTCCACAGCAGTGTTGCCCTGATTATCCTTAACACCAGGTCTAAAGCCTACCCAGATAACATAATCACAATCAATTGCCAGAGGACTTAATGAGGAAATCTGGGTTACAGGATTGGTAAATATCTGATTTTTAATTTTCTCAAGATCGGTTTGAGAAAACTCAGATTCAATGGTCAAAAGGTTAACACATCGGGCATCTGTAACTTTTATCTTAAAATAATCAAAAGCCCGTTTTTTCAATAAAGATGCTTCAGCATCAAGGAGGTCAGGTTTTAAAGCAACCTCTATACAGGATATCATTTTCACCCACCATGAATTTTTTGAACAATATCATTATAAACAACAAAAATCATTAAAAGCGCCAACACAACTATTCCAAATTGATTGGCTCTTTCACGGATTTTCTCATTAACTTCTTTTCTTGTAACAGCTTCAATGGCAAAGAACATAAGATGTCCTCCATCTAAAACAGGAATCGGTAAAAGATTTATAATCCCAAGATTCATTGACAATAAAGCAATAAAAAAAGCAAAGCTTGCAACGCCTTCTTCTGCCTGTTTCCCTGCCATTTGAGCAATCCTGATAGGACCTCCCAGGTTATCGGCTGAGACTTTGCCTTCAATCATTTTCCATACTGAAACTACAGTTAATTCAGCAATCTGCCAATTTTTCTCAAGGGAATACCAGAGCGCCTGGGCAGGGTTTAAACTTAAATGAACTCTTTCATTAGAAGCTTTGACACCTATCATGTATCTTTTTTTGTCTTCATTAAATATTGTTTTATAAGTTTTTAACTCCGGTTTTAATAAAATTGCAACTTTTTTATTATTTCTCTCCAGAAACATCTCAAGTTCTCTGCCTTGGCTTGCATCAATTTCCAGTGAAAGATCATCCCATGATTTAATCTTGAGTTTGTTGATCTCTTTAACAATATCACCGGATTGAATGCCGGCTTTAAAAGCAGGAGAGTTCTCAGTCACCTGTCCAATTACGGGTTTTAAATAATAAATCCCTGACATTTGGAAAATTACATAAAAAATCAAAATAGATAAAATAAAATTAAAAACAGGACCTGCTGCGACTATTGCCATTTTCTGGTAAAGTTTTTTGTGGGTGAATGATCGTGCAATATCTTCAGGGTCAATTGTTTTATCCTGATCATCTCCCACCATTTTCACATACCCGCCCAATGGTATTATGGATAAACAATAAGTTGTTTCTCCAAATTTTTTCTGGATAATTTTCGGACCAAATCCAATTGAAAAAGTTTCAACACCTACTTTACACCATTTTGCAACCAGGAAATGTCCCAGTTCATGGAAAAAAACAAGAATGGATATAAGGATTAAAAATGCTAACCAGGGATTCATATAACCTCGCTTTTAAATAAGAGATAAGGCTTTTTCTCTTGCCCATGCATCTGCGTCAATAATACCTGAAAGATCAGGATTGTCAATATTGTTATGTTCTCCAAGACATTTTGAAATAATATTAAAAATTTCAGGGAAATTTATTTTTTTACCAAGAAAAGCGTTGACAGCTTCTTCGTTAGCGCCATTCATTACAGCAGGCAAAGTTCCGCCTTTTTTACATACTTCAAAAGCAAAATCTAAAGAAGGAAACTTGTCAGTATCGGGTTTTTCAAATTCAAGGTTCCTTAATTTTACAAAATCAGGAAAATCAACATTAATATTTAGACGTTCAGGATGGCTCAAGGCATAGGAGATTGCTCCTCTCATATCAGGAACTCCCAGCTGAGCTATTATACTGCCATCTTTAAAACCAACCATGGAATGAACAATACTTTGAGGATGGATCAAAACTTCAATATCTTTATAAGATACATTAAAAAGATGAACAGCCTCTATTATCTCAAGCCCTTTATTCATAAGAGTTGCAGAATCAATGGATATTTTACTTCCCATATCCCAGTTTGGATGATTCAGAGCATCCCCGGGTGTGATTGTTTTAAATTGTGATTTTTCTGTCTGTCTGAAAGGACCTCCTGAAGCAGTTAAAAAGATCTTTTTAAAATCCTTTTTGCTGTTCCCCTCAAGGCATTGAAATATTGCGCTATGTTCGCTGTCAACAGGAAAAATTAAGACATTATTCTGTTTTGCTTTAGACATTATGATATCCCCTGCCATCACAAGTGTCTCTTTATTGGCAAGGGCAATTATTTTCTTTGATTCTATGGCTGCAAGTGCAGGGCGTAAACCTGCGGCACCCACCATGGCAAGTAAAACAATATCTGTCAAATTATTTGATGCTGCCTCAATATATCCCTGTTCACCAACTAATATTTCAGGGCAATAATCTCCCTTTAACATGGATTTTAGCTGGTCTGCACCTTGTTCTGTCATAACAACTACAGTATTGGGTTTAAATTGCCGAATCTGTTCAAAAAGAAGAAAAATATTATATGCTGCAGCAAGGACTTCAATATCAAATTTATCAGGATGTAAGCTTACAATTTTAAGAGCACTTTTACCGATTGAACCTGTAGAACCAAGGATCGCAAGTTTTTTCATAGAATAAAAACCCGCAGCACATACAACACAGGTATGGAAAAAAGTAACCCATCTATTCTATCAAGCATACCACCATGTCCAGGTAAAATAATACCTGAATCCTTGACGCCTGCAGCCCGCTTAAGAGCAGAGGCAAACAGATCTCCAACCTGACCTGCAACCGCTATCAGAACAGAGCAGGGAATGACCATAAAAGCCTTTTCCAAATTGTGGAAAAAAAGATAACAAAGCAGAAATCCAACCAGAACAGAAGACACAACGCCTCCAATAGATCCCATATAGGTTTTCTTAGGACTGATATTTGGCGCAAGATGACGTTTCCCAAAATTGGTTCCTGCATAATATGATCCAGTATCATTTGCAAAGGTAACAAATAAAAGCCATAACACCCACAGATATCCATTATCAAAAGCATAAATCAAAATAAGTAAAGACAAAAGAAATGGTATATAAACTATTCCAAATATCTGTTTTGATATGGAATCAAAAATATAATCATCCTTAGAAAAGTCTATTAGCACGACAAAACCTAAAAGAAAAATATTCAGCCCAAGGCTGATTAATATCCCTGACATGGATCCATACCACACACCAATAGCCATGGCTATACCAACAAGATAGGATGTCCCCTTTAACTTCTTTGATATGATGCCTGAGCATGTTAGAGCTATTATTTCTAAATATTCATAAAGTGCAATCACTGACACTACTGCTATTGCAATGCTAAAGCCTAATGTATTGTTTTTAAGAATAAGGAAAATAATACCCGGTAAAACAACAACTGCTGTTATTATCCTTTTTAAGAGCATAAAACCTTCCCGAACCTACGGTCCCTTTTCTGATAATCCCTGAGGATATTTATGAATTCATCCCTGGTAAAGTCCGGCCAAAGCGTATTAGTAACAAAAAGTTCAGAATAAGCAATCTGCCAGAGTAAAAAATTACTCACCCGCATTTCGCCGCTTGTCCGAATCAATAAATCAGGATCAGGCATATCAGCAGTATAAAGATATTCACTGATTTTTTCTTCATTAATATCTTCTATCAATAAATCTTCCTGTTGAATTGCAGAAACAATGTTTCTGACTGCCCGTGTTATCTCTTCCCTTGCACCATAACTTAATGCAAGGTTTAAAATCATCTTACTATTATCTTTGGTTTTTTCAACAACCAAATCAATTTCTTCTTGAACGTCATTGGGTAAACGTTGTTTTTGCCCGATGACATTAAACTTTATTCCTTTATTATAAAGTTCGTCCTTCTCAGATTTAATAAATTTTTTTAAAAGCTTCATTAATGCATCAACCTCTTTTTGAGGACGCGACCAGTTCTCAGTTGAAAATGCATATAAAGTTAAAATCTTTATTCCTGATTCACGGCATGCTGTAATAATAGTTCGAACAGCTTCGGCTCCTTTTTCATGCCCAATAACACGATTCATGAGCCTTTTTTTTGCCCACCTGCCATTCCCATCCATGATGATTGCCACATGGTATGGGAGCTTTGCAAAATCAATATTCTCATTTATTAACAAATCAGACTTCAAGTATCTCCTTTTCTTTCTCAGAAAAAATCTTGTCTAATTGTTTAATATTTTCATCAGTTAAATCCTGAACAATTTTTTGTCCCTTAAAATTGTCATCTTCGGAAATATCTCCTTGTTTCTGGAGATCCTTAAGATTATCATTGGAATCTCTTCTTATATTTCTGATGGCAACTTTAAAATCTTCACAAACCTTTGAAGTCGCTTTTACAATTTCTTTTCTTCTGTCTTCTGTAAGCGGAGGAATCGAAATTCGAATAATTTTACCATCATTGGAAGGAGTCAATCCAAGATTTGCCTTTAAAATAGCTCTCTCAACGTCATTGATAACGCTTAGATCCCATGGTTTTATTGTAAGGAGGCGACTCTCAGGCACAGAAACCGATGCCATCTGATCCAGAGGAGTTTCAGCACCATAATAATCCACTTTAACACCATCAAGCAAATTAGTAGAAGCTCTACCGGTGCGAACCTTGGTCATTTCATTTTCAAAAGCTCTTAAAGATTTGACCATTCTATCTTTTGTTTCCTGTATCACTTCATTCAGCATAATAATTTACCCCTCAAAAAAATTAATAAGAAGTTTTATTCATTATAAACAAGAGTGCCTATCTTCTCTCCAAGAATAGTATTCATTATATTTCCAGGTTTATGCAAATTGACCACATGGAGCGGAAGTGATTGTTCCATAGCAAGTGAAATAGCAGTCATATCCATAACATGGAGCTTTTGTTTAATAACTTCCATATATGAAATTCTATCATACATAATTGCATCATCATGCAGCTTAGGGTCTTTATCATATACACCATCGACCTGGGTTGCCTTAATCAATATCTGGCTTTGAATTTCATTTGCCCTTAAGACAGCAGCCGTATCAGTCGTAAAATATGGATTACCTGTTCCGGCAGCAAAAATCACAACGCGATTTTTTTCAAGATGGCGCATTGCTTTTCTCCTGATAAATGGTTCAGCAATCTGGTTCATGGCAATGGCAGTTTGAACCCTTGTCGGGACATCTATTTGTTCCAATGCATCACATAGTGCAAGGCTGTTTACTATGGTTGCAAGCATCCCCATATTATCGGCAGAAGCTCTGTCCATGCCTGCAGCACTACCTGCGACACCACGGAAAATATTCCCGCCACCCACAATAATACTGACCTGAACTCCAAGTTTGTAAACTTTAGCAATTTCCTGGGCAACATAAGAAATCATTTCAGGAGTGATGCCAAAGCCCTGATTTCCCATCAGGGCTTCGCCACTAAGTTTAATAGTTATTCTATTCAATTTAGATATTTTTTTATCCAAGGATCAATTATTCTCCTATTTGAAAACGCGTAAACCTTCTAATTTGAATATTTTCTCCAATTACTGCAATAGTCTCTTTTAATAAATCATTGATAGTTTTTTTAGGATCTTTAATATATTGCTGGCTCAAAAGGCAACTGTTTTTATAATATTTTTGAACCTGTCCTTCTACTATTTTATCAATAATATTTTCAGGTTTTCCTTCTTTAATTGCAAGAGCTTTATATACTTCTCTTTCTTTTTCTATAAGCTCGCCTGGAATATCTTCTTCACTGATACCTAAAGGGTTTACTGCCGCAATATGCATTGCAACATTCTTTGCAAAATCTATAAAACCATCAGTTTTTGCAACAAAGTCTGATTCACAATTAACTTCAACCAGTACGCCCAACTTGCTTCCGGCATGAATATAAGAATAAATAACACCTTCAGACGTTGCTCGTCCGGATCGTTTTGCTGCCTTTGCAAGCCCTTTTTTTCGTAGAAGATCAATAGCTTTTTCTATATCACCTTCAGTTTCCACAAGAGTGTTTTTGCAATCCATCATTCCGGAACCAGTACGATCACGTAGTTCCTTTACTATTGCTGCTTTAATTTCAACCATTTTGCGACTCCTTATTCTTTCTCAACCTCAGCCTTTTTTGGGGCTGGTGCAGTTTTTCTTTTAATTTTTTCAACAACAGGTCCGCCTGAATCATTGGAAATGATTTCCCTTTTAATTTTTCCTTTAGGAATATCTTCAGTCTTTTTATCTTCCTCTTTATCAGCATTTGCCTGTTGTTTTTCCCTGTATTGTTCTCGTCCCTCAATAAATGCATCGGCAATTTTCGAAGTAAAAAGACGTATTGCTCGAATTGCATCATCATTTCCTGGCACAACATAATCAACTTCATCAGGATCACAATTTGTATCAACTATAGAGACAATAGGAATACCTAATTTTCTTCCCTCACGTACAGCAATCATTTCCTTTTTAGGATCAATTACAAAAATTGCGCCGGGCAATGCTTTCATAGTGCTGATACCGCCGATGGCAAACTCAAGTTTTGTACGCTCTTTGAGCATCATAATCTGTTCTTTTTTAGGATAATCTTCAATTGTTCCATCGTTTTCAATGGAATTTAAAAAATGAAACCTGGTAATATTATTTTTAATAGTCTGAAAATTTGTAAGCATACCACCAAGCCATCTATTCTGGACATAATATGTCTCAGCCCGGTTTGCTTCCTCATAGATTACATCTGAAGCCTGCTTTTTTGTGCCTACAAAAAGAATATCTTTACCCTTTGCAGCTGTTTCAAAAATAAAGTCATAAGCTTTATTAAAAAGCCTGACAGTCTGTTGAAGATCAATGATATAAATCCCATTTCTTGCTCCAAAGATATATCTTTTCATCTTTGGGTTCCAACGCCTTGTCTGGTGCCCGAAATGCACACCTGCCTGCAAAAGTTCTTTAACTGTAACGTGACTCATTATTACTCCCAAATTAAATTAATGGTTTTTTCCCACCACTCTTATCATCCTTAATGCCGACTTTTTGATAAAAAAAGCACCTGACAATAAGTCAAAGAGTGTGCGTTATAAATACAAATCCTATTTTATATATCAAACTATTAGCTTCTTGACAATCTTTTTTTAATAATTGCAACCCGCCAATGCCCTGCCAGATCTTTTTTAAACTCGGGGCATTCCAAATCAGGGCATTGATTGACAAGATTTATGATATCCTGCTTTTGATCACACCCCATTTCCAGCAACAAAGTTCCCCCTGACACAAGATAATCAGAAACATTGAGAATAATTTTATTCAAAGATTCCAAACCATCTTTACCACCATCTAAAGCCAATACAGGTTCATAGTCTTTGATTTCTTTATCAAGGGCTTGGATATCCAGTGTTTTGATATATGGAGGATTTGAAATAATAATATCAAAAAAAGGATGCGCTTTAACAGCATCAAACCATGAAGTTTTTAATATATTAATTTTTATATTTTCAAGAATTTGATCAGAATTGATTTTGATAGCTTTGATAGCATCGTCAGACAGATCAGTTGCAAAATATGTGTGTTCAGGATACATATCTGCAAGGGAAATAATAATTGCTCCTGATCCTGTACCAAGTTCAAGGACATTTTTAGGTACAGCTTCTTCATGGTTTGCACTTGCCATGAATATCAAGGCGGATTCTACTATGGTCTCGGTATCCGGTCTTGGGATAAGCACATTGGGGGGAATTGAAAATTCAGAATTATAAAAACCTTTTTTCCCTATAATATATGCAACAGGTTCTCTGTTAACTCTGCGCTTAATAAGTTTTTTATAGGATTTAAGTTCATCTTTATTCAAAGGTCTGTCGTGCTGAAGGTATAAATCAATTCTTTTGATGCCAAGGGTAAAACTTAAAAGAATTTCTGCGGCAAGCCTTGGACTATCTATGGATTTTGACAAAAAATAGGTTTCTGACCAACCAAGGATACTTGAAATTGTCCAATCAGCCAATTGACTGTAACGCCTTTGCTTGATACTGTGTTGCTAATTCCTCAATAATAGGATCAATGTCACCTTCCATAATACTATCCAGCTTATAAAGAGTCAGCCCTATTCTATGATCTGTCATTCTGCCCTGGGGGAAATTATATGTTCTGATCCTGCCGCTTCGATCCCCGGAACCGACCTGGTCTTTTCTATCAGCAGCTCGTTTTGCTTCTTGTTCACGGCGTTTTGCATCAAAAATCCGAGATTTTAAAACGCTCATGGCTTTTGTTTTATTTTTTAATTGCGATTTCTCATCCTGGCACGTTGCAACGACTCCAGTGGGGATATGGGTAACACGAACAGCGGAATCAGTCGTATTAACAGACTGCCCCCCCGGACCTGACGCCCTGAAAACATCGACTTTAACATCACTTGGATTAATGTCTATATCTACATCCTCAGCTTCAGGCAGCACTGCAACTGTAACTGCAGAAGTATGTACCCTGCCCTGGGCCTCTGTTTCAGGTACACGCTGGACACGATGTATACCGCTTTCATACTTAAAAGCACTATAAACATTTCTGCCATGGATTAAAGCAACAACTTCTTTAAAACCGCCAGCAGCAGAATTATTTTTCTCAATAATCTCAACCTGCCAGGACTTTGATTCTGCATAACGCGAGTACATTCTAAAGAGGTCTCCGACAAATAGGCTGGCTTCTTCTCCACCTGTTCCCGCTCGTATTTCAAGAACTACATTTTTCTGGTCATTGGGGTCTTTGGGCATAAGAAGAATTTTGATTCCAGATTCAATTTTCTCAATCTTCTTTTTCAGCGAGACTATTTCAATCTTTGCCATTGATTGGATTTCAGAATCAGAATCATTTAATAATTCTTTGGCATCCTCAAGTTCATCTAAGAGACCCTGATACTCTCTAAAACTGCAAACAATTTTATTAAGCTCACCATGTTCTTTTAAATACTCCTGATACTTTTTTTGATCGCTGATAACCGCAGGATCACTTAAAAGGTGCTCAAGCTTTAAAAATCGATCTTCTATGCCTCTTAACTTATTAATCATAATAAAAACTCAAAAAGGATTCTAAAGAATAAATCCTTAGAATCCAAATTTAGACCCCCATTTTCCCTTAAATAACTTGTTGAAATTGTTAAAAAATCAATAGGTATAATTTTAAACAAGTTTTGATGCGTCAAATCCGCCGTATTTTTTCTTAAAACGATCAATTCTTCCGGCAGTATCAACAAGTTTTTGTTTGCCTGTAAAAAAAGGATGACAGGCTGAACATATTTCAACCTTGATATTCTCTCTTGTGGAACCAACTTCAAATGTTTGCCCACATGCACATGTTGCAGTAGTTTGTTTATAATCTGGATGTATACCTTTTCTCATCTTCCCTTAAACTCCTTTAAAAATTCTAAATCCGAATATAAAAATTATTTATGAATTCATTGAATCCAAAAACTCTTTATTATCCTTTGTTCCTTCCATTTTTTCAAGTAAAAACTGCATACTGTCAATAGAATTTAAACTTGAAAGCAATTTTCTTAAAATATAAGTCCTTTGAAGAGTCATCTCATCTAATAACAATTCTTCTTTTCTTGTACCGGTTCTATTAATATCAATGGCAGGAAATATCCTCTTATTTGAAAGCTTTCTATCAAGAACAAGCTCCATATTACCTGTGCCTTTGAATTCTTCAAAAATGACTTCGTCCATACGGCTTCCTGTTTCGACCAGGGCTGTGGCAATAATCGTAAGACTGCCACCATCTTCAATATTTCTTGCTGCGCCAAAAAATCTTTTTGGTCGATCCAAGGCATTGGAATCAACACCTCCTGATAATATTTTTCCCGAAGGTGGCATGACTGCATTATATGCTCTTGCAAGCCGAGTTATGCTGTCTAAAAGGATTACAACATCATGACCCTGCTCAACAATTCGTTTAGCTTTTTCAATCACCATCTCAGCTACCTGGACATGCCTTTCTGCCGGCTCATCAAAGGTTGAGCTGACTACTTCCGCATCAACACTGCGCTCCATATCTGTAACTTCTTCAGGTCGTTCATCTATGAGCACAATCATTGGAATTATATCAGAATGCCCTTTAACCATGCTATTTGCAATATTCTGTAAAAGCATTGTCTTACCGGCTTTTGGTGGTGACACAATCAAACCACGCTGCCCGAATCCAATGGGCGACATCAAATCAATAATTCTTATGGAATAATTATCCGGGGCATACTTTAGGTTCATTTTCTGCTGAGGGTATAGAGGCGTAAGATTATCAAATAAAATAGTTTCTCCGGCAAGTTCAGGGTCTTCAAAGTTAACAGCCTCAACCTTTAATAATGCAAAATAGCGTTCTGAATCTTTTGGTTGTCTTACCTGACCTGAGATAGTGTCTCCGGTTCTAAGGTTAAACCTTCTTATCTGGGATGGTGAAACATAAATATCATCTGGACCTGGAAGATAATTATAGCCCGGAGCCCTTAAAAACCCAAACCCATCAGGTAATATTTCAAGGGTGCCTTCCCCATAAATTTTACCGCTATCTTCAATAGTAGCCTGGAGTATGGCAAAAATCAATTCCTGCTTTTTCAGGCCTCCTGTCCCCTTGATTTTATACTCCTTGGCAAGCTTATTAAGCTCACTGATCCTCATCCGCTTTAACGCTTCAACATTCATGAATGCTCCATTGTTAATTTAATAATGTTTCACACTACTATTGTCATTTAGATTGTTTTGAAGAATATTTTATGAATACCTTAATAGATTATTAAAATAATTGTTTAGTCTGGTATGAATAAAATCTCAGATACTTAGCATAATTATATTTTATCTACATTAGTTGAAAATTTATGTCAAGTATTCTTTTTTTATTTTTTTATAAAGCAAGTATACAGATTCCTTTAATTCATTTATTCCACCGGTGTTCCAAATAACAAAGTCCGATCTATTAATCTTTTCTTTCTGGGAAACTTGTATGGATAATATGTTTGCGGCATCCTTTTTTGAAACATTATCTCTATTTACAATACGGTCTACAAGATCATTTTTTTCACCTACAACACTAACAATAAAATCAAACTCATTTTCCACACTCAATTCAAACAAAAGCGGAATTTCCACAGCCACCATATCAAGCCCTGCAATATCAGCTTTTTTTATTTTTAAAAAAAGGCTCTGCAATATTGCAGGATGCATAATCTTTTCTAAGCCCTTACGCATTTCAGTATCACCAACAATCATTTTTCTTAATGCAGGTCTGTCTAAATTATTATCACCCTTTACAATTTTTTTACCAAACAAATCAAGGATGTCATTATATGCCTGCATACCCGGCTCAACAACTTCTCGTGAAATTTTATCACAATCAAATATTGTCAGCCCAAGCCCTGCAAAACATTCACAGACAAGACTTTTCCCGGAACCTGCTGAACCTGTTACAGCTATTGTAAAAACAGACATAAATATAAGCTCGTATACAAAATTAAATCTAAAAATCAACTCCCTGAAAATTGACTTATAATATGGTTTTATGCTATTTTGCAACTTAATTTTAATTTTAACATAAGGAAAACAAATGGAAAGAACATTATCAATAATCAAACCAGACGGGGTTAAAAAAAATATTATCGGAGAAGTAATAAAACGTTTCCAGGATAACGATATTAAAATTGCTGCAATAAAAATGATCCGACTTTCTAAAGAAGAAGCCAAAGGGTTTTATGCTGTTCACAAAGAACGTCCGTTTTTCAACAGCCTAACTGATTTTATGACATCAGGACCTATTGTTGTTATGGTATTAGAAGGAGATGATGTTATAGCAAAAAACCGCAAGCTTATGGGCGCAACCAATTTTGAAGAAGCTGAAGAAGGCACTATCAGAAAAGACTTTGCAACTGATATTGAAAAAAATGTTGTCCATGGATCAGATGCTCCTGAAACAGCTGCATTTGAAATAAGCTATTTTTTCAATGCCCTTGAAATTGTATAAATAAGACTGACAATCATCATATATAGCGCCGGGTAACAATATTTTGTGTCCCGGCTGCAATATATTATTGACTAATCAGCTCTGATATTATATATACTTTACCAAAATTCTACTGGGTGATCGTCCAATGGCAAGACTACGGACTCTGACTCCGTCAATCAAGGTTCGAATCCTTGTCACCCAGCCAGACATACTTCTTCAATCTGAAAATTTCTTTTTTTGATCCTTTTTAAGAATATGGCTAAGTTATAAC
>CAZTEM010000037.1:0-27517 GCA_964612755.1 uncultured Desulfobacterales bacterium
CAACCCTGTTTCAGGAAATAATTCTTATTTGCGATGAGATGGGTTTGATCGGCAGAGAGATGTTTGCTGTGGACGGTTGCAAACTGCCTTCAAATGCTTCAAAAGAATGGAGCGGAACCAAAGCTGATTTTTAAAAAAAAGCTGTAAAGCTTGAAAAACCAGGTAAAAAAAATACGTGACTGGACAAATAAAAATGATGACAGAAAAGGTATAAGCGGTAAGATTGTTAAATCCAATATCACAGATAATGAATCAGCCAAGATGAAAACCTCAAATGGTGTTATTCAGGGCTATATGAAAAAAGTAATTATAATAACACTGCTTTTAATTATTCCACTTGTGTTCGGGACATTGAATTTCAGTGAAAAGGACGAAAACGGGAAATTAGTATTTGAAAAATTTGAAAGAGTCATTACCAATCTTCCGTTACCAAGCGAAAATATTTGGCTTGGAGAAGGCAGTGCTCAAATCTATATAATTATAGGCAAGGATAAGCGGCTGGAATCGTTTTTTTATGAAATATATTACCATAGGAACCATTAAAGAATTTATAACACATATGAGCCGCCGTCTTGTCAATAGGCAATAAAAATTTTTTAAGGATAATTTGTTTTCCCTTTATTCACAACTTGCACAAATTCAAAAATCCTGGCTTAAATTCAAAACAAGTAGCTATGATGCCTCCTGATAATTAATTTTATAAAACCATAATAGCATAAACAATCAATAAATTTAATCGAAAAAAGTGATAAAAATTAATCAAAAAATTAAGGGCTTTAGACAAAATAGATTGGAATAGTTAAGCATTCGTGCAAAGGTTTCATAAATATAGAATAAAAAAATATTGCAAAATCAAGATAGTAATACTATACTGGTATTACAATTTGTAATTTGGAGGTGAACTATGCGTGTAACAACAAAAGGACAAGTCACAATCCCTATAAACGTTAGAGAAAGTTTGGGTATCATGCCAGAAACTGATATTGATTTTAGGGAAGATAATGGAAAATTTTATATCGTTAAAATTAGCACACCCAAAAAGGCAAGAAAATTTAGTAAACTTCGAGGAATTGCTACAGCCAAAATGACTACTGATGAAATTATGACCCTTACAAGAGAAACATAATGAATGGTATATTTATTGATTCGTGTGTATTGCTGGATTTGTTTACTGACGATCCTGTCTGGGCAGATTGGTCAGAAAAAGTATTAAATAAATTTTCCCAAACCAACACATTACATATAAATTCAATCGTTTATACTGAAGTATCAATTGGTTTTAATAAAATTGAAGAAGTAGAAGAAGCTATTTCTGAACTTAATATAAAGGTGGTTGAGATCCCACGTGAGGCACTTTTTCTTGCAGGCAAAGTATTCCTTAAATACAAAAAGAATAAAGGAATTAAAAATTCTCCCTTACCTGATTTTTTTATTGGTGCACATGCTGCTGTATCAAAATTTAATTTGATAACCAGGGATTCAGCAAGATACAAAACATATTTTCCATCACTTAAACTAATCCATCCTGATAGTAAAACGGCGCCGAATGCGGATCAACATTGATCAAAATATCATAAATAAAGATGGAATAAAAGCAGCGAACGAGCCGTTTGAGTTGACTTGAGGCTACAGAGCGGATCTTGAAAGTGTTGGCTGTAACATAAATTATGACCGAGAAATGAAAAAAGAAATAACTACTCTGGGCTTAGTTTTTAAGAGAACTCGAATCACAGTTTTTTGCTAAAATTGGTATCGGAGAAATTGGAAGGTTCTCAGTAATCGGCATCTTAACATTCTTGGCTTTATTTTTTAAATTTCGCCCAGAATATATAAGAGCCAAAAAATTAAATATACCAATAGTTAGTAGACCAGTGATATGTTTTGCTTTAATATCACTGGTGGTAGCGACCTTAATGTTATTTTTTCCACAATAATATTTTATTATCTATTCTTATCAATGGTCTATCAATTTATGTATTCCCTTTAGTATTTATACTCAGGAAAAGGCTTAAGCCAATTTCTTTGGGATTGAAATGTATATTTGGCAATTTCTACTTTAGCATTCCTTTACTAATTATTGCTATAATGCCATATATATTAAACCAGGTAATTGATCAATCATTTCCAAATCATACTGATTTACCCTATCTTAATAATAACACAGAAGATTCATTTGCCTTTAAAAGTCTTGAAAGTTTATTGCTTGGGAATAATTTTTCAAATATTGACTGCTTTCCCATCCACATTGCCATTAATCCCCATCTTGAACGCTGGGAAATAAACTTTTCAAAATTATCTGTATTTACAAGTTCAATATAAGGGAAAATTTTCCTTGCAGAATAATAATTTACAAGCCAGGAGAGTTTTTTTTCAACTTTTTCCTGGATATCTTCACCTTCTGTTAATATGACTATTTCCAGATCTGCATTAAACAAGGTAACCATTTGACTTACCATTTCCAAAGATTCCTGGCTTATATTGTCATGATCCAGACAGCAAAGAACTTTTTTTACTTTTTGTTTATCTTCTTTTATAACAAGAACCGAGCTTAAAGCATCCTTAGATACTTTTAAAGGAACATTTCCGGAATTTTCCCAGGCGCAATCTTTTTCAGTGCTGCATCCCATCACAATAAGATCACTATGATTATCCAAAGCTTCTAAAAGTATCTGCTTTGAAGCATTTCCCTTTCTTACCTTTGTTATAATCTCCTTTTGAATAGTGAACTGGTCTTGATTTTTCGGCTCAGACTGGATATAGGGCGAAGTTGCAGGATCAAAATATTTAAGAATCTGATGTTGATATTCTTTAATGGTTTTGTCAATTAAATCTTCTTTACTACCAATTCCTAAAATAGTAATATCTGCCCAGGTGTTCTCACCTAACCTTGCAAGTTGAGGGATGGCATCCTGACTATATCTATTTTCATCTGCTGCAAAAAGAATTTTCATATTTACCTCACCGTTTTTATTAAAGTTGGGATTCAGGACACAGCAGAATGGGGCATGGTGACATGCTCAACATTTCTGCCATGGGCTCATGGCTTTTAGGCCGTGAAGATATTAATAGAGCATGATCCCGAACAAGCAGACTAAGTTCTTCTGCAGAGCCTTCCGCTATTTGTATCTTCCCAACTTCTTTGCTGTATTGCGAGAACTGAGCTTTAATATCTGAAATTAAATCTTTCTCATCTTCAATGATTTTTATCTTTTCATCATTGGTTGTAAGATTACAAATAAGGATATCAGGCTTTTCAGATAACTCTTTAAAAATCTTAAAAAACCATGGGAAGACAGAAGGCATGGTATCTTTTGTCACAGCAATCTGTATTCCCTTATCCATGTTGACAATATTTTTAACCAGAAGAATCGGAAATGCTAATGTATTATATAAATCAGAATCAAGTTTTTGGAAAAATGTTTCCGGGTCAAAAGAGTGCAAAAGCCCTTCAATAAAAAAGGCGTACTTATTATTATTAACCTCTTCTAAAATAACTTGATCCTTGTCCCCGGGTATAATCTTAGGGCTTTGGGTAAGATAAGAATAAAAAAGATCTTCTTTCACAAGTTTTGCTATGTTTTCCTTTGCCTGCTGAATAACAGCATCTTCCCATGTTTGATGTACCCATCCTCCACCCGGCGAGTGCCCTTTTTCATCCATATCAGGAATATGAACAGCCTGCATATTAAAGCGAAATAATTTTTCCAACTGGCAGACATAACGAATGGCAATACCAGATGCCAAATCTGTTTTAAGTGCAATCAATACGTCCTGCATGATAAAAATTCTCCTGGTTTTTTTATGTTCAATCCTGTAAAGCGTTTTCCGCTTTTTTAATTGCTTCGCGGATTTCCTTTAACTTAAAAGGCTTTGCTATAAAATCAAAAGCTCCCTTTGTCAAAGATTCTCTGGCAACTTCAAGGGTTGCATATCCTGTGATCATGATAACCTTTGTTTTTTCACTCTTTTCCCTTGCTGCCGTGAGAATTTGTATTCCATCCATGTCATCCATACGGATATCTGTGATAACAACATCAAAAACTTTTTCTTTAATTCTTTCTAATGCTGCAACCGGATTAATAAATGTTTCAAGAGTATGCCCCTCTTTTTCCAAAGAAGCTTTAAGGCGCTCACCCACAATTTTCTCATCATCCAGAACAAGTATTTGAATTGGCAATTTTTATCTCCTTTTTTTATTCTACCCCCAGGGTAAGGTTGGAAGATGCTGATTTGACTACTCTGATACTTTTTTGAATTTTCTTTCGCTGCATATATGCTCTGACCACATTAATCAAAATAAGCGACGTTCCTGTAATACCACTGGCAAATAAGAAAAATTTGCTGATATTATTAAAATATACATCCAGCCCCGGGTCTATATCAATATATCCAAGCTGGCGCAGATACATGGGTATCGCGATTGCACGGCTGATAACACATAAAAGGATAATTAAACTTGTTACCATGCGGATATATCGTTCGTTAACCACTTTAACTCCATAAACACCAAGATAAATACCCACAAGAGATCCCAAGTACATTAACATTGTTAAACGAATATCAACAAAACCTTGAAACGCATAGCTTAATGCACCATATGCACCCATAAACATGGCAAGGTATAATTCTGTTCCTGCTGCAACAGCTGTTGGCACGCCAAAAATATAAATCATGGCAGGAACTCCAATAAAGCCCCCGACTCCAATTGTTCCTGCAAGATAACCTGTTGCTATTCCAACCAATAATATGATCCAGAGGCTGACTGTTACATCGGCAACCTTAAAATGGATCATTGGAGGAAGATTCCATTTAGCAATGGCATCGGCAATTTGTCTTGACGGTCCCGAATCATCCTCTCCCTTACCTCTGTTTTTAAGTACGTCCCTTAACATGGACAAGGCAACAAACGACAAAATAATCGCAAATACAAGACTTATATAAAGATTTGCTCCCGCGCCTTTTGAAGCACCATGACCTGTGCCTCCCTTAAACAAAAGACTTGCTATAAAAACCGCTAATTGAATACCTATTACTGCTGACCCCAATACAAATATTGCAAGTTTTTTATCAACATTACCTGCTTCGCCATGCTTATGAGAACCCACCATGGCTTTTCCAAATTTATGGGTAATATTACTTGCAACGGCAATAACTCCTGTAACTCCCAAATTCATCATACCCGGAGTCATAAAAAAAGCACCGCCACTGCCGATAAATCCGCTTAATACTCCGCCAATAAATCCTAAAAGGATAACCTGCAAAGCAATACCCATATCAATATGTATAAAGTTTACTATAAGATGTTCCATAAAACCCTCTCTTTTGTCATCTAATCTATATCAATTATTTTAAGAATCAGTCCGGTTACAGTGCTGTACGTATAGGCAACCACAGGCACAAACAAAGCAACCCCAATGGAAGCACCCCATTTAAATTTTGAATGGAGATCTCCGCCTAAAACATTGAGAATCGGTTTTTGAAAAGTAAACACCAGCCAGTAAATACATATGGTAGCAAGAATAAATCCAAAAAGCTTTAAAGCCTGGCTTTTCCCAAAAAGAAAACGGGAATGGAGTTCATCAGAGCTGATCACAGGAGCTTTGAGCCTTGTTTTTAATTCAAGACCAAGCTCACGGGTAAGCCGAGTTGATGTTTCATGACCCTTTGAAAGAAAAAGATCACCAATAATGATCAAAGAATAATTATTATTATCTTTTACCGAATCAATAATTGCACGCGCCTCACCATTTACAGTAAAACCGCCGGCAGATCTTCCTAAAGACACTAATTCTTCAACGGTTTTTGAAAGCCCATGATCATCAACTAAACTCTGGGAATCATCGTCTTCAACTCCGCCTGTATATGTATTATTTTTAGGCTCTGAATTACTATTATTTAAGACATCTACATTGGCATTGCCTTCTGAATCCAGCCTTAAAAGCTCAACCGCAGCGCCCCAGCGTTTTGCAAGCTGGGTTACCTGGTTAAAATTTTTCCCCTTGGGATCAAAAGATTCCTGAATCCATAAAATATTGGTTTCAGCCATGGTGCAAATATTTTCCTTGCACCCATCAAGCCCTTCAAGCGCCTTTGAAAGATTATCCGGAGAAATTTCCTGGCGTGGCATATATGTAACGGTTACAACACCGTTAACAGCACGCACTCCCAATTCCATATCAGAAGTTTCAGAATTCTGGGATAATTGAAGCTTGGCATTAGCTGCAAGCAACTTGTCATCAAGTTGTTTTTTACCCTCAGGACTCAATTTAAAACCATCAAGCATTGCAGTTTCATATAATATGGAAGTCGCATTTTTAAGACTGATTGATTCAAGATTTAAAAACAGATCATAGGATGCAGGGTTGTGAGCATTTTCCCTATGGACATAATGAATCCATTTTTTAATATCCTGATCCAGTTCCTTTAAATATTGTCTTGCTTTTTCCTGTTGAAGATGGAGCTTTTCCACGACTTTTTTAACACGGGTTTCAAAATCAGTTTCAAGTCCGACTCTTAAAAATCCCGGGATACCATGGGAAAGAAGATGTCCTGCTCTCCCATAATATACAAGATTGCCGTCAACTGCTTTTTCACAGATACTCTTGGTAACAAGAGCAAGAAAAAGATCTTTTTCCCGGGCAAGCTTTTCACTTATTACCGGAGATTTAATAATGGATGTTTCAAGACGGCTTAGTTTGATTCCGGTCTGATGTGCTTTTTCCACTATCTGATCGCGGCTGAATAAGGGCCAGCCGGTTTTTTCAGCCAGATTTTGCGCAAGTTCCCGACCAGAACCATGGGGTGAACTTGATATCAATACAATTGGCATGTTTTCACCTTTGCTAATTTAGGTTAATATTATTTTTATCTTCTACTTTAATAACCTGAACCGACAGCTTAGGGACAACAGCTTTAATGGAGGATTCCATGTTGCTGTCACCTGCACTTATCACGATCAGATCAATATGTTCGGTATTTATTATGTTTAATATTTCATTTTGAAACAAATCATTTGCAATATGAAAGGATACTGACATTTCTTCTTCACAGGCGCTTTGAATCATATTCATACAAGCCTTTTCAAAAGGCGTTACAATATCATTCTCCTGTTTAAAAAAAAGAACAAACACTTTAGCCTTGATGCGCTCTGCCAGAGAAAAGGCGTGGTATAAGGATCTTAAATCTTTACTATGTTGATCAAACGGAACTAGTATATTTTCTGTATTCAAAACAGCCCTTTCAAATGATTTAAATAAACATCTTTGACTGTTACATAATACAAAATCTATGCCATGGATAAAAGCCTAATAATTACAATAGCTTATGTTTAGACTTTAAAATATATATATAATTTTTAATTCATATTGAAACAATATTAATGAATTTATCAGGAAAAACCCTTGATAATCCCTTAATAGAAGGTCTGTGAGTGTTTCATTTTGAAATGCTAATTTATATTAAACCGTTTCATCTTTCTCCATAAAGTAGTACGGGGAATTTGCAGAATCTCAGATGTTTTGCCTTTATGATTTCCTGTCCGTGCAAGTATTTTTTGAATATATTCTTTTTGGACCTGATCAAGGGTTTTTATTTGTTGCCGGTCTTCTGAATCCTCTATGGAAATTATGGATAAATCCAAAAGATCAGCAGGCAAATCCCTGCAACCGATAATATCATTGTCGCACAAGGCAACCCCACGCTCAACAATATTTTCAAGTTCTCTTACATTGCCGGGAAAAGGATATTGAATTAATATATCCATTGCTTTTTTATCTATACCAATAATATGTTTATGAAATTTATTATTATACCTTTTAAGAAAATGTTGAATCAACAAAGGGATATCTTCTTTTCTTCCTCTGAGCGGCGGCAGATTTATCAATACTACCTTAAGTCTATAATAAAGGTCTTCGCGGAAATTTTTAAGACGAACCTCCTGCTTAAGATCATGATTACCAGCTGCAACCAGGCGGATATCAACAGGGATAGATTTTACTCCGCCAACCCTTATCAAAGTACGCTCCTGAACAAACCTTAAAAGCTTCATCTGCATATTAAGAGGCATTAATCCTATTTCATCTAAAAATATTGTTCCTTGATCACCAGACTCTAAAAGCCCGATTTTAGTATCTACCGCCCCTGTAAAAGCCCCTTTTTCATGACCAAAAAGTTCATTGGCAATAAGATCGTCTGTAAATCCGCCGCAGCTAAAGGCAATAAATGGCTTTTCTCGTCTATGCCCTAAAAAATGAAGAGCTCTTGCCACAAGTTCTTTTCCTGTACCACTTTCTCCCTGGACAAGAACATTGCAGTTTAAAGAACAAACTTTTTTTACAAGTTTTAAAACTTCCTGAATTGCAGGGGAATGCCCAATAAGGTATTGCTGGCGGGATTGATTAAATAAAACCTTTTTCAATGCATGGGTTTCTTTTTCAAGCCGAACTATTTCAAGGGCACGCAGCGAAAGGGCTGCCAGCTCCTCCATTTTAAGAGGTTTCATAATAAAATGAAAAGCTCCTGCCTGGATTGCATCAATAGCAGCATCCACAGATCCATTACCTGTTATGACAATTACCTGGGTCCTTGGAGAATGAGTTTTAATTGTTTTTAAAACTTTTAATCCATCCATACCAGGCAATCTTAAATCACATAAAACCAGGTCAAAAAGGGTTTCCCCCATTCTTTTAAGAGCAGATTCTCCATCGCAAAAGGTTTCTATTTCAAGATCTATCCGCCTTAAAAGCCCTTTTTTAATTTCCCTTAAAGCAATTTTTTCATCATCAATGATTGCAACTTTTGGCAGGCTTATTTTTTCTTTATTCTCCATGCATATTTTTTACAGGAAGAAAAATAGAAAAACAAGTCCCTTTACCAGGGGTACTTGTTACAGAAATACGTCCATTATGACGTTGAATAATATTATAAGTAACAGAAAGTCCAAGCCCTGTGCCTTCTCCTTCTTTTTTTGTGGTAAAAAAGGGATCAAAAATTGAAGTCAGTTGATCTTTGGGAATACCAATACCTGTGTCTTTGATATCAATCCTTATATTATTTGAATCAATATCCTGTTCAATTTTTAATGTAAGTTCTCCACCGTCAGGCATGGCATGAATTCCATTAAGTATTAAATTAATCAGTGCCTGCTGGAGTTTGCTTTGATCAATCAAAAGATTTGGAAGGTTTTGTTCAATTTGGGATTGAAACTTTATTCCTTTTATATTTAATTCATTTTTAAGCAGGCGCTGGGTTTTTTCAACCATTTGTTCAATACTGATATTTTCAAAATGATCCTGATCTGTTCTTGAAAATTCCAATAAATTTTTTACTATATCCGTAGCACGGTCTGCCTGCACCATAAGGTCATTATATAAGCCCCGGCATTCATTTTTTTCCATGGTATCATAATCTTCAAGCAAAGAATCCACAATAAGGGATATATTATTAATGGGATTATTTAATTCATGGGCAATGCCTGATGTAAAGGTTCCAATGGATGCCATTTTCCTTGATTGACACAATTGGTCCTGACCCGCATCGATTTCCACCACCATTCTATTAAAAGCTGATAGGCAATGGGCAACTTCATCTTTTTTGTTGGGGTCATAGTCAAGGGTTTTAAAAATACCCTTACCTACTCTTTCGGCAGCTTCCTGCATTAATGCCAGGGGTTTTAAAATATCTTCCCAGGTTAAATGCATCACAAATATAACCAGAAATATAAAACCTGCGCCAAAACCAAGGGGAACAAGCATCATTTGATTTAATACTCTTTTTACCCGGCGCCGTTTTTTTTGAATCAATTGTTCACTGAATTTTGTTAAAATAGTGCCATTGTCGCGAATATCTCTGGCATTTAATGTTCCCTGCCCTATGGAATCGGTTTTTTTACTTATTATACTGCGATATTTTTTCAATGCCATAGCACAGTTTTGTATTGAATCAGAATCCATGATCCTGATCATTTTTTTCTCAAGTTTTAAAAATGATTTTTCAGTAATTGAAAGATAATGATCAATTTGCTCCAGGTGAACATCTTTATGGGTAAGAAAAAAATTTTTTTCATACCTGCGTAATTCCAGAATATTATCCTTAAAATCATCAAAACGTTCAATTAAAATCAGTTTTTCTTCAAGAACAAAGATATTATAATAATAAAACCCTGCAAGTCCCCCTGTAAAGGACAGACATACGATAAAAATTACAATTAATTTGGCTCGGATTGTATGCATAGTACCCCTGATATAGAAATTTTATATTAAACCCTGACAAAATACGGTAATATTACCAGAACAATTCCAACTATAACCAGAATATAAACATTTGAAATAAAATATGGAATAACAAATAGAATAAGACCAACAAGTAATGGAATAATTGCCTTTTGTTTTCTTCCGTATACAAAAAATCCCATACCAAAGGAGCCAAAAAGCATACCCCAGTAAAGCAATGATATATTTTCCATTTTATTAAGCTCTCTGCGTATTAATCAATCCCTTTGCTACAATCATTTTAACAGGATTCATTCCGATAACATAACTTAAATCACAGGGCTCTGCAATATCTAAGGCAATAAAATCAGCATCTTTTCCTTTTTCTATTGTTCCTTTTTGATTTTCAAGCCCAAGAGCTCTTGCTCCATTTATGGTTGCACCTAAGAGAGCTTCTTTTGGAGTTAAACCAAACAGGACACATGCCATATTCATTATAAGAGGCAATGAAAACACAGGGCTTGAACCAGGATTCAGATCAGTTGAAACAGCAAAGGGGATATTAAGCTGTCGTAAAAGCTCAATTGGCGGCTTTTGCTTTTCTTTTACATAATAAAAAGCACCGGGTAAAAGCACTGCTGTAACATTATTTTGCGCCATTTGTACAAGGCTTTGTTTTGAAACATATTCAAGATGATCACAGGATAAAGCACCCATTTGGGCTGCCATTCCAGCACCGCCTGAATCTGAAAGCTGCTCTGCATGAAGTTTTATGTCAAAACCTAAATCTTTTGCTTTTTTAAAAACTTTTTCAGTTTCTTCCAGAGAAAACCCGATAGTTTCACAAAAAGCATCAACACTTGTTGCAATACCCTGATTTTTAATTTCCAATAAAACCTCATTTACTACAAAATCAATATATTTTCCGGAATTACCTTTATATTCATGGGGCAGGGCATGGGCGCCTAAAAAACTTGCCTTTATTGTTGCCGGATGAGTATTATCAATTTTTTTGATTACTTTGAGCATTTTAAGCTCGGTTTCAAGATCAAGCCCGTATCCTGATTTTATTTCAATGGTGGTTGCACCCTGATAAAAAAGACTGTTTACCCTTTTTAGTGCTTTTTCATACAGAATTTCAATGGATTCTTTTCTTGTATCCTTTACTGTGGAAAAAATACCACCGCCCCTTTGTGCAATCTCTTCATAGCTTACACCAGACAATTTCATTTCAAATTCTTTTGACCTTGAACCACCAAACACAAGATGGGTATGACAATCAACAAGCCCGGGCAGAACCCAGGTTTTCTGCATATCATGAATTTTACCAACTTTGTTTTTATAATCTTCAGGAAGGTCAGATTTTTTACCAACAAAACAAATTTTTTCACCCATAACCCCTATTGCTCCGTCAACAATAGGGGAATAGCTGTTATTGGTCATGGTTGCAATATTACAATTTAAAAAAAGAGTGTCTATATTTTCCAAATTCTGCTCCATTATTTATCAACCAGTCCATTAATCAAATCTTCATCCGGGATATATGGTAAAGTTATGTGATCGTTTGTATTTTCATCATTATATGTAATACATGTTTCAATGGAATTTTCACATCGTGCCCATGCCCGCCTTGCAACACCTCCCATAACATCCCAGTTCATGGCAGATTTTATAATTGTATCAATTCTTTCACTTCCGTCAAGGACAAGTCCAAACCCACCATTGATTGCCCTTCCGATTCCAACTCCTCCGCCATTATGAAGCGAAACAAGGCTCATGCCCCTTGCAGCATTTCCTGCATAGCACTGGGTTGCCATATCAGCCATAATATTAGATCCGTCTTTAATATTGGCAGTTTCTCTAAAAGGAGAATCAGTACCGCCTGTGTCATGGTGGTCTCTTCCAAGCATTACAGGTCCAATCTTTTTATCCCGTACCATTTCATTAAATTTTAATGCAATTTTAATTCTGCCTTTAGCATCCTGATAAAGTATTCTTGCCTTGGTTCCCACAACAAGTTTGTTTTTCTTGGCATCTCTTATCCATACATAATTATCCCTGTCCTGAAATCTTCTTTCAGGATCAATACATTCCATGGCAGCATTATCAGTTGCATCAAGATCCCGGTCTTTTCCGCTTAAGCATACCCATCTAAAGGGACCATATCCATAATCAAATAAAAGAGGTCCCATTATATCTTCAACATAGGAAGGAAAAATAAATCCTTCATTGGTATTTTTACCATTTTTACAAATTTCATTAACACCTGTGTCATATACTGCTTTGAGAAAATTATTTCCATAATCAAAAAAATAAGTTCCTTTTTCAACAAGCTGTTTAATAAGTTGAAAATGTTTTTGCAAGGAAGCATCAACAAGTTCTACAAATTTATCATGATCATTTGCCAGCAAATCTGTTCTTTTATCAAAGCTTATACCCTGGGGACAATACCCTCCATCATACACAACATGGCAGGAAGTCTGATCACTTAAAAGATCAATTTTAATATCATTATTAACTGCATACTCTAAAAGGTCTATAATATTTCCATGGAATGCAATGGCAGCTTTTTTCTTTTGCTGCAGGAAACAAGATGCTTGTTCAAATGCCCTGGCAGGGTCATCAACAACCGAACTTACCCAGCCCTGGCTATGCCTTGTTTCGATTCTGGAATAATCCACTTCTGCCAGAATACCAACACCATTGGCAATTTCCACAGCTTTTCCCTGGGCTCCGCTCATGCCTCCTAACCCTGAACTTACAAAAAGATTTCCTGACATATCTTCTTTATCATCAGACTTGGAAATCATGCGGGCAGCATTTAAAAGAGTGTTATATGTTCCATGAACAATGCCCTGGGGACCTATATACATCCACCCGCCGGCTGTCATCTGTCCATAATTTGCAACGCCCAGAGCAGCAGCCCTTGCAAATTGATCATTATTATCAAAAATACCCACCATTAAAGCATTGGACATAATTACCCGTGGTGCATTGGAAGATGATTTGAAAAGCCCTAGGGGATGTCCTGATTCAACAACCAAAGTAAGATCCTGGGATAATTGTTCAAGATATGCCTTAATAAGCCAATACTGCATCCAATTTTGGCAGACTTGACCTGTTTCTCCATAAGTTACAAGCTCGTAAGGATAAAGTGCTATTTCAAAATTAAGATTATTATCAATCATTGTCTGAAATGCTTTTCCCTCTATACATTTTGATTTGTATTGATCAAAAGGTAAACCTTTTATCTCTCCTTTGGGGCGAAACCTGTATCCATATATACGTCCACAGGTATTTAACTCCTCCATAAATTCAGGAGCAAGGACTTTATGCCATTTTTCAGGAACATATCTCAATGCATTTTTCAACGCAAGTTTTTTGTCTTTGCAAGACAGGTCTGCATACCTTTTTGGAGCCCTGCGAATACCTTTAATAAATTCTTTTTTTAAAGGCAGTTCCTGAAATATGTTTTCAAGTTTAATTCTCATTGCTTTTGATATATTGGCGTTTATTGACATTTAGAAACCTCTTATTTAAAGTATTGATTAAATATCTTCTCTTATAGTTGTATATACAACCAGCCGGACAATGTCAACAATAACCAAAATATTTTTTGAAATTCGCCTTTTCCCTTGACTTGATCGCGAAATTATTGCAGACTTAAATATAGTTAGCATCAAAAGCCTTATCGTATGTTTCAATTATTTTTGCAGTATTTAATTTCCTCACACAGGAGGTAAAATGAACGACAAAGATATCATTAATCTTGAAGAATTAAAAGAAATCATGGACAATGATATGGAACTTATAGGTGAATGTTTTGATGAATTCACTAAAGATTGGACAGAAGCTTTTGGCAATGTAAAAAAAGCAGTAATTGCAAAAAATGCATCAGAACTTGATGAAGCTGCTCATAAACTAAAAGGGACCTTGCGATATCTTGCAGCAGAACAGGCACAGCAGGCAGCCTATGAACTGGAACTTGCAGGAAAAAAAAATAATTTGGAAGGTCTTGATGAAAAGCTTTCTCTTCTAGAAAAAAAAGGTCTTGAAGTCATTGATTATATAAAAAATTTTGAATATTAACTTTGTCGGGAGATAATATTATGGCAGAGCAAATAAAAAAAGAAAAACTAACAAAAGATACAAAAGAGAATAAAACTCCGCAAAAAAAATATTCAAATATTTCCGTACTTTTTGTGGATGATGATAAAATGGCACAAAAACTAATGTCAAAATTTCTTAAAGACTGGAATATTTATTGTGCTTCTTCGGGTCAGGAAGCTTTGGAAACAATGGAAGAAAAAACCTATGCTGTTGTACTTTTAGATTATCAGATGCCTGGTATGGATGGCATTGAACTTTTAAAAAGAATTAAAAAAAGGCATAGTATGGTTCAAGTTATAATGATAACAGGATCAGATGAAATAAATACTCTTGTTACAAGCCTGTCCGAAGGAGCTGATGATTTCATTTTAAAACCTGTTAAAAAGGAAACTCTTTTTAAAGTTTTGGAAAATACATGTGATAAAATAACACGATGGACAGTAGTTATGAAAACTCTTTACAAAAAAAATCGAGAAAAAACTTAAAGCAAAAATTCATGGAAAAATCTATAACCAGATCAAAATGCCCCGTTACAGGATTAGACATACTTGAAGACCCAAAATGGATAAATATACCCCACAAAAATAATTATAAATATACATTCAAAAAAATCGGAGATTCCATTGTTTTTTCAGAAAATAGTGGTGATATGGCAAATACTGACATGTCAAAATACCACGGGCTTTTAGACAATTTTATTAAAGATACAAAAATAAAAGAACCTTTTGTTGAATTACGCAGCTTTAATCATCTTACGGGAAAACCTCCTGCCCATGAACTTCAAAAACAAAGGGACTATCTTTCAAAAAATCATGACCGCATAACAGGCCTTGTATTATTTGGAATGCCTTTATGGTTGAGAGTCCTGACTTCATCAGCAGCAAAGCTTAATCCAACACCTATTCAAATTGCCATATTTAAAGATTATGAATCAGGAATTAAAAATGCAACAGATATTCTAAAATCCAAACCAAAAATCAAATCCATTGATTTTAATATGCTTGAGTTCAGGGACACATGGGCATTGGAAGATAAAAATTCAGATTTTTCATATAAAGCAGGTCTTATTCCGGGAAAGGTCTTTTTTTCCATAATGACGGGAAGCAATATCAGCAAAGAAAACCTGGAATCTGTCAAACCTGTTCTTAACCAGATCTTTCTTGATGGTGATTTTAAAGACACAGAATATATAAGGATTGTTGAATGTTCCAAATTGATCAATGCCTCTATAAAAGGCAGAAAAGACTATGCCTCCCTGATAAACAATCTTAATAAACACTATAATGCAAAACCATATATTTCTTATATTTGTGGTGCAAACCTCTTTATAAGAACAACCCTTGCTTCTTTTAAGCCTTTTTTAAAACACAAATTTGTCTTTGTGGATTCCATTGATCAAGCATTTAAAAAAATAAATCAGAGGAAAGAGCCAGACAGAATTGACGATAAGCGTATAATTAAAGTAAGCTCAAAAGATATAAATGAAATCAATACTTTTTGCGGCAGTCTTTTTTGGGATAAGGAAGAATTTGTTAAAGAAAATCCCTATAAAATCTCCAAGAATAACCCTTTACAGGAACTTATTTATACCCTGTCTGTTTTACAGCATGATCTTTTTGAGCATCGAAGAAGAGATGAGGAACAAAAAAAGCAATTGCAATCTTCCATGGAAGATGCCCAGGCAGCCAATAAAATAAAATCAGAATTTTTATCAAATATTTCCCATGAAATTCGTACTCCTTTAAACGGTATTATTGGTGTTATTGAGCTGCTTGATTTCACAGAGCTTTCAGAAGAACAAAATGAATATATAGAAATAATTAAACAAAGCTCTGATACTCTATTACAAATAGTTACTGATATTTTAGATTTTTCAAAACTTGAAACAGATAAACCTGACAATAAAAATATTGATTTTAACTTAAAAAAACAAATTCAATCTTTATTTGATACTTTCTTGCAAAAAGCCCATGAAAAAAACCTTGAATTCCAATATAATATTGATAATAATATTCCAGACATTTTAAAAGGTGACCCTGATCGTCTTTCCCAAATCATAAAAGCCCTCACGGATAATGCCATAAAATTTACAGACCAGGGCTCTATCTGGATCAATATTTCCATAAAAGAAGAAAACAAAAAAACCATTACTCTACTTTTTGAAATTCTTGATACGGGTATTGGAATAAAAAAAGAACAATTTTCAAGCTTATTTGATTTATTTACCCAGGGAGACGGGTCAATGACAAGGCAATATGGTGGAACAGGTCTTGGGCTTGCAACGGCAAAACAGATTACAGAACTTATGAACGGAAAAATAGGGGTTAAAAAAAGAAAAGAACAAGGATCTGTTTTCTGGTTTGAAATAAGTTTTACAAAAATCTTCCTTGAATAATAAAATTTTTATTTTATTATTCTTTTTTTGATTGATCCTCAATTGCTTTTTTAATTTCCTGCACCTTGGGACCATCCTCTGTCCACAGCATACATGAATTTAATATAAAATTTTTTTCTTTAATTTCATCAATGGATTTTGGAAGTTTTACTTTATTTTTTCTTTTCCGGGTAAGCCAGCCATGCACAATCTCCTGACCCATTACAATTAACAAATGTGTAAGATGGGTACAACCTCTTATTGAACCCATATACTCTGTAATTTTTTTAGAAAATCCACCCTTTATCTCAAGCCCTTGAACTTTTTTTATGACATCCAGGGTTTTATGGCATTGGGACATGGGAACATGGGGCATAAATGCCTCTGCTTTGACAATTCGTAAGGGGTTATCATGAATTAATAAATAAATTTCCATATTATGAATAATGCCCGAATCAAGTTCTTTTTCTGTAATATCAAATACTTTGTGAAATCGCTCATCTATTAATCTGCCTGTTACAATCAGTTCAGAATCATTAATTGCATAAGTTGCCATCTTAATATTTCGTGTGTGAATCTTTTTTTTATTTTTAATCATTTCCTTTAAGTCCATCATAATGCCCCTTTTTTAAATTCTTTATTATGAATCATGCTTTGTCTAATCTTGTACAAAGGTTTGAATGCCTGAGATTAGTTTTATTATTATTTAAAGCCATTGTAAGAGCCTTTTTTGAACCCACAATAATAACAAGCTTTTTACCCCGCGTTATTGCAGTATATAAAAGATTCCTCTGCAAAAGAGGAAAATGTGCTTCTGTCATGGCAATTATAACAGCAGAATATTCCGATCCTTGAGATTTATGTACGGAAATAGTATAGGCAAGAGTTAATTGATCAAGCTCTAAAACTTCATAATCAACAATTCTGCCATAATAATCAACACTCACAATTCCTTGTTTTTTATCAATTTCCTCAACAATTCCTATATCCCCGTTAAAAACATCTTTTTCATAATTGTTTTGTAAATGCATGACCTTATCTCCAACTTTAAAATTAAAGCCATGGCTTTTAATCTGCCCAATATTTTTATTTAATACTTTTTGTAATTGTTTATTTAAGTTTATTGTTCCGGCAGCACCTTTGTGCATTGGTGTAAGCACTTGAATTTCATCAATATGGGGAAAGGCTTTTTTTATTCTTTTGGAACATAAAAGGGATATGGTTTCAACAATTTTTTCAGGGGCTTTATTTTCTATAAAATAAAATTCTGATAATTTTTGTTTATTGTCCTTTAAAAGCTCTGGCATTTCTCCATTTCTAATTGCATGGGCATTAATTATTATGGGGCTTTGTTTTGCCTGCCTGAAAATTTCAGTTAAATAAAAGACTTTTACAATACCTGAGTTTATAATATCAGATAAAACATTACCCGGACCCACAGAAGGAAGTTGAAAAGTATCACCCACAATTATTAATACAGATGTTGGTCTTAGAGCTGCCATAAGTTGATACATAAGCATTGTATCAACCATGGATGCTTCATCAATAATACACACATCAAGATTCAGAGGGTTTGAATGATTTTTGCCAAAATCGTTTTCTTCAGGATCATACTCAAGAAGTTTATGTATGGTCTTTGCTTTTTTACCTGTTACTTCGGAAAGCCTTCTGGCAGCTCTGCCTGTGGGAGCTGCCAGAACAATTTTTTGTTTCAGTTTTTTGAATATTGCACAAAATGCGCGCACAAGAGTTGTTTTACCGGTTCCAGGTCCTCCTGTAATAACAAGGATTCTATATTTTAATGCCTTTGTTATAACCTTAAATTGATCACTTGAAAGTTCAATGGCAAATCTTGCTGCAATTTCTTCCATTATTTCATCATCATCAATACAAAACTTAGAAACAGGAAAAGAAAGCATTGCCTTTATCCTTGATGCAATGCCTTTTTCAGCAATATAAAGCTTTGATAAGTAAATTAAAGTTTTTTCATTGTCCTGCTCCATTACAATTTCCTTATTATCTTTTAAAGAAAACAGAGCATCTTTAATTTGACTTTCTTTAACACCATAACCAATGGTCTGAAAACATTTTTCAATTAAATCTTTTTTAAAAACAAAAACATGACCATCTTTTTCAAAAAATAAAAGAAGATAGATCAGGCAGGCTTTAATTCTTTCAGGATTATCTTTGTTAATTCCATGTTTTAATGCAATGGTATCAGCTATTTTAAATCCTAATTCAGGAATATCCTTTGCAATATTATAGGGTTGATTTTGTAAAACATTTAAAGCATTATTTCCATAATAAACCATAATTGCAGAAGCATGAAAAACGCTTACTCCCCTGTTTTGAAGAAATTGCATAACTCTTCTTACACAATGATGTTTATTCCATGCTTTTACTATTTTTTCAGATATTGCCTTTCCAACGCCATTTATTTCTTTTAATCTTACAGGCTCGTTTTCAATAATATCAAAAGTTTTATCCTGAAATTTTTTTACGATTTTTGAGGCAAGATCTTTTCCAATACCTTTAATAATACCTGATTCAAGATATTTAGCTATGCCGGTGCAGGTTGCAGGAAGAACAATAATAAAAGATTCGATTTTAAATTGATCGCCGTATTTTGGATGATTTACCCATGTTCCTGTCAGGTCAAGGGTTTCTCCTTCCACCACACCTGCCATATTGCCTACTATGGTAATTAAATCAGGTGCCTCACGAACTTCTATTTTAGCAATAGTATAAAAATTATCACTATTTTGGTATGTTATGCTTTTTAATAAACCTTTTAATTTAATCATCCTGATTGCTGTATAATCCAGTTTACAGCATCAAAAAGGTTTTGAGCTATAAAATCAGGATTTATTTTTTTTTCAGCCAGAATTTTCTCTGCCTCTTGTCCATTGCCGGTTTTAACTAAAATAGAAAAACCGCACCCTGCATTTTTTGCACATTCAATATCTTTTACAGAGTCACCCACCATATAAGATTCGGAAAGATCCATATCATATTTTTCTTTTGCCTGAAAGATCAATCCTGGTTTTGGCTTTCTGCAACTACAGCCTGAATTCGGCATATGAGGACAAAAAAAAATGTCTTTTATCTTACCACCTAAAGCTTCTACACCTGTTGTCATTTTATTAAAAATTTTTTCAAGCTCTTTAGAGGTTGTAAATTTTCTTGCCAATACAGATTGATTGGTAATAACAATAATGTCAAAACCTGCCCTGGTTAATTTAGCTATGGCTTCAGGGCTTTTATCAATAAAAAAAAATTCAGATTCATTTTTAATATATTCGGCAGAATCAATATTAATTACGCCATCACGATCTAAAAAAACTGTCTTTCCCATTTTAGTTAACTAATCTGCTATTAAAAATATTGTTTTGTGTCCGTTTGAATACATTTGTTTTTCTAAAAACAAAGCCTCTTTTAAGTCAGAATACTTTCCTACTCTGACCCGATAAAAAGTTCCACGATAATCTGTATATGCTGCAATATGAACATGATCATATTTCCTTGAAAGCTTGGCTTTTAATCTTTCGGCATTGGCTCTTACCTGAAAAGCACCAATCTGAATTGAAAAATTACCATTAAAACAATTAACAGGTATATATTCTTTTTGGGTGGATATTGAATTTTTTTTTAATTTCCCAAGAACTGTTACAATTACAGGAGCTGTTCCCTGGTCAGCCATTCCAAGTTTTTTTGCGCCTGTATAGGTAAGATCAATTATTCTTCCCTTTACAAAAGGACCCCTATCATTAATTCTCACAACAATTTCTCTATTGTTTCTTAAATTATGAACTTTGACCCATGTTTGAAGGGGAAGTGTTTTATGTGCGGCTGTCATTGCATACATATTATATCTTTCACCGCAGGCTGTTTTTTTGCCATGAAATTTTTTACCATACCAGGATGCAATGCCTTTTTGAACAAAATTCTGGGGTTTATCCTGGGGAATATATTGAATCCCGTCAATATAATAGGGAGCCCCTATACCGTTTGCAGGTTTTGAATCAGTGTTTTGATTATATGTTCGTGAAGGGGGGCGTTTGTGTATATGTCTAACTCTTATTGGTCTTTTTGAGCATCCACAAAAAATAAACACAACAATAAATACAACAATACAACAATAAAAATTTACCTTAAACAACTTTATATCCATATTCTGTTTTCCTAAATATTCAGAGCTATTTTTACTACCTCTTCCATTTTATCTGTGAAAAAGAATTTTATTTTCTTTTTTACATTTGCCGGAACATCTTCAATGTCTTTTTCATTCCATTTGGGCAGGATAATTTGTTTTATGCCGCTTCTTTGTGCAGCAATAACTTTTTCTTTTATCCCTCCCACAGGAAGTACATCACCTCTTAACGTAATTTCGCCTGTCATTGCAAGTCTTTTTTGCACAGGTTTTTTTAAAATAAGAGACATTAAAGCTGTCAGCATTGCAACTCCTGCAGAAGGACCATCTTTGGGAATTGCTCCTTCAGGAACATGGATATGGATATCATGATCTTCAAAAAAAATTTCATCAATCTTAAAAATTGATGTTTTTGATCTTATATAACTTAAAGCTGTATTTGCAGATTCTTTCATCACTTCACCCAGATGACCTGTTAAAGTAAGCAGGCTCGCTCCTTTCATGGAAGCAGCTTCAATATATAGAATTTCTCCTCCAAAAGGAGTCCATGCAAGCCCCAATACAACACCGGGGCAGGATATTTCCAGATTATGATCAGGCATACTTCGCGATACTCCTAAATAATCAGGAATATCTTCTTTTTTAACTTTGATTTTTGTTTTATTGCCTGAATTTCCTTCAACTATCTTATGGGCAACCCCCCTGCAAACAGAACCTATTTCCCTTTCAAGGTTTCTTAATCCTGATTCCCTTGTATATCCGGAAATAATTGTTTTTATGGCTCCATTGGTAAATTGTATCTGGGAGGCTTTTAAACCATTTTCATATCTTTGCCTTGGTATTAAGTATTTTGTTGCAATCTTGAGTTTTTCTTCTTGTGTATACCCGCTAAGTTCAAGGATTTCCATTCTATCCCTTAAAGGATCAGGTATGGAATACAAAACATTTGCCGTTGTAAGAAAAATTATGTCGGAAAGGTCAAAGGGTAAATCAAGATAATGATCTGTAAAAGAATTATTCTGTTCAGGGTCAAGAACCTCAAGAAGAGCTGAGGACGGATCTCCCTGATACGAAGAATCAACCTTATCTATCTCATCCAGCATAAAAACAGGGTTGTTTGTTTCTGCTCTTCTGAGCTGCTGAATAATTCTTCCGGGCATTGCTCCCACATAGGTCCTTCTATGCCCTCTAATTTCAGCTTCGTCTTTTATTCCCCCAAGAGCTATTCTTACAAATTCTCTTCCCAGGGCTTTTGCAATGGATTTTCCAAGGGATGTTTTGCCAGTACCAGGAGGTCCTGAAAAACATAAGATAGGACCTTTGGAGTCTTTTTTAAGCTTTCGTACGGAAAGATATTCTAAAATTCTCTGTTTTGGCTTATCAAGCCCGTAATGATCATTATCAAGAACAGTTTTTGCTTTTTTAATATCAATCTGGTCCTTGGACTTTTCATTCCATGGCAGGCTTGTAATCCAGTCAAGATAAGTTGAAGAAACTATATATTCGCTTGAAGAAGGGTGCATTCTACCAAGACGGTCAAGCTCACGCAAAGCTTCTTTAAAAACTTCTCCTTCCAATTCCCTGGCTTCTATTTTTTCTCTGTACTCTCTTAATTCAATATTTTCTTCATCAGTTTCTCCAAGCTCTTGTTTAATTGTTTTAAGCTGCTGGCGGAGATAATAATCTCTTTGTTTTTTATCCATATCCTCTTTTACCTGGGATTGAATTTTTGAACCCATTTCAAGGATATCGAGCTGATCGTTTACAAGTCTTGTTACACTTTGAAGTCTTTTTTTAACATCTAAAAATTCCAGGGCTTTTTGTTTTTCTTCAACAGGAGCGTTTATAGATGATGCAACCATATCTGCAAGTACATCAGGGTCTTGAAGAGATTTAACAAGATCTATCATTTCAGGCGGGAGACCCGGCGAAAGTTTTACAATTTTTTCGTATTGCTCAATTATATTTGCCATGAGCGCACGATTTTCTTTGGTTCTCCTGAAGTTTCTATTTTTTAACACCTTAATCTTTGCCTGAATATAGGCTTTTTCATTGATATATTGTTCAACTTTAAATCTGGAGATGCCCTGTATTAACAGCTGTGCCCTGTCCTCTTCCATTTTAGACATTTTAAGAATAACAGCTGCTGTTCCAATTTTATACAGATCTCTTGTGGTATGCCGTTCTTCAACTTCAGATCGTTTTGATAAAATAAGCCCTAATATTCGATCTCCTGCCATGGCTTCGTCAATTAATTCTATTGCTTCTTTTTGTACAAGAACAAGGGGAAGCACCATTTTAGGAAAAAGGTTGGTGTCAACAATTGGAAGAATTGGTAAAATATCCGGAATTTGGTCAGTTTTAATATCAACAGAAGGTTGGTGATCCATACTATTTCTCTTTATTACCGAACTTAGGTTATTGGTTTATATCGCTCTTGCACTTCCATTACCCTGAGCTTTATCCATTTTTATTTCAAGAAATCCGTTTGAAAAATGTGCTGACACACTATTAATATCTATAATAGTAGGAAGATAAAGCAATCTTTCAAAAACTCCAAATTGAATCTCAGCAAGTCTATAAGTTGCTACTTTATTTTTTGGAGGTTTAATGCTTTTTCTTTTTCCTGAGAGTTTAACAGCCTTACTGCTGACTTCAATTAAGATATCAGCCTTTTTTACGCCTGCTATCTCAGCATGTATAATGATTTTTTCTCTTGTTTCAAATATATCCATCTGGGGTTTCCACACTCGCCTTGACGGGCAAAACATGGGGCTTACCGATTGAAACATATCTTCTAAAGATCGTTCTCTTTTTGGCTCTTCCTTGATTTCTTTATCACAACGAATCTCTATGGAGGTCATATATTAAACTCCTGCTGATGTTATGCTTTTTTTATATAGTCTATATAAAATACCATTAGTTTTGACCCTTGTAAAGAAACTAATTTTTCAGATTCCGCACAAAAAAAACAAGCCGGGTTGTAATAACCCGGCTTGTTTTTAAATAGTAAAAACTTATTCGATTTTCCCAGCCATTATCTTAAGCATTTCATTTTTATCATTTAATTCCTGCTCAATTTTTTGTCTCAGCCTTTTTGACTCTTCAGGAAAACTTTTTTCAAGGGCTGCAAATCTTGTTTCACCACTTAAAAATTCCTGCAAGGTTCCATCTGGGTCTTTTGAATCAAGAATAAAGGGATTTTTTCCCTGTTCTGTTAATAAAGGATTATATCGAAATAATGGCCAATAACCTGATTCCACAGCAAGTCTTGCTTCTGTCTGGCTTTTTCCCATACCTTTTCTAATGCCCTGGTTAATACAGGGTGCATAACAAATTATCAAGGATGGTCCAGGATATGATTCTGCTTCCACAAAAGCTTTAATCACCTGATTTTTATTTGCTCCCATGGCAATGGATGCAACATAAACATAACCATAGGTCATTATCATTCGTGCAAGATCTTTTTTACATATTTTCTTACCCGATGCTGCATATTTTGCAATTGCTCCTGTTGGAGTTGCCTTGGATGATTGACCTCCTGTATTGGAATATACTTCTGTATCCATTACAAGAATATTTATATCATCACCCGATGCTAATACATGATCCACACCACCGTAGCCTATATCATAACCCCAGCCGTCACCGCCAAAGATCCAATGGGATCGTTTTAAAAACAGATCCCTGTCCTCAAAAATTTCACTTAACAAGGCATTGGATGTATCATTTTTTAATAACCCTTTTAGCAAATTGCCATATTTAACTGATTCTCCGGCATTGTTCATACCGTTAACCCAGCCTTGTAAAGCATCTTTAATATTGTCTGGGATATCTGTTTCAAGAGCTTTTTGAATTTTTGATTTGAGAATAGCACGTTTATTATCAGATGCCAGCATCATTCCATAACCATATTCTGCTGCATCTTCAAAAAGAGAGCTTCCCCATGCTGGTCCATGTCCGTCAATGTTTGTACAATAAGGAGTTGCCGGTGCAGAGCCTCCCCAGATTGAACTGCATCCCGTAGCATTGGCAACAACCATTCTTTCACCAAAAAGCTGGGTTAATACTTTTACATAGGGAGTTTCTCCACAACCTGCACAGGCACCGGAGAACTCAAGAAGAGGTTGATAATATTGACTTCCTTTAACACTTTCTCTTTTACCAAGATCTGTTTTAAATGGTATTGTTGTTGAAAATTCATAATTTTCACCCTGTTGTTCAATTTGTTCGGCAATAGGTTTCATAACAAGAGCTTTTGTTTTTGCAGGACAAATATCAGCACAATTACCACAACCCTGACAATCATAAGGATTGACCTGAATTCTAAAATTTAGTTCCTTTACTTCCTTTCCCTTGCCTTTAGCAGTATTAAAAGAAGCCGGTGCATTTTTTAATTCATCATCTGTGGCAAGAACCGGAATTATTGCTGCATGGGGACATACAAAAGAACATTGATTACATTGAATACATTCTTCTAGGTTCCATTCAGGGACTAAAATTGCAACACCACGTTTTTCATATTTACTTGTTGCGTTTGGAAAAATTCCATCGACTGAAAAAGCACTTACAGGGATAGCATCACCTTTTTGGTGCATGATAGGCTGCATAATATTTTGTACAAATTCATTATCAGAATCGCCCTGGGGAATTTTTCCTTTTGCATCTTTCCATGATTCAGGGATTTTTACCTGCTCAAGTTTATCAAGGGTTTTATCCACAGCATCAATATTCATATTAACTATTTTATCGCCTTTTTTACCAAATTTTTTCTTGATATCAGCCTTTAAAAGGGAAATAGCCTGTTCAATGGGTAAAATATTGGCAAGTTTAAAAAAGCAGGTCTGCATTATCATGTTAATCCTGCCGCCAAGCCCTACTTCGCCTGCAATTTTAACAGCATCAATATTATAAAATTTAATTTTCTTTTCATAAATTGTTTTTCTCACATCACCGGGAATATACTTTTCCATATCTTCAAGGTTCCAGGAAGAATTCAGCAAAAAAGTACCCTGATCTTTTATTCCATCCAAGACATCATATATATGAACATAATTTGTTTTATGACACGCAACAAAATCAGGTCTATCTATCTGATATGTTGATTTAATAGGGATATCACCAAATCTTAAATGGGATACGGTAAGACCTCCTGATTTTTTTGAATCATAGGCAAAATAGCCCTGGGCATACTTGTCAGTATTATCACCAATAATTGCAATGGCGCTCTGGTTTGCGCCCACAGTTCCGTCAGCGCCAAGTCCCCAGAATTTTGCCCCTACTGTTCCTTCAGGAGCAGAGTCAAATTTTTCCTTAATCTCCAGGGAATAATTTGTAACATTATCATTTATACCAACGGTAAAATGATTTTTCTTATTTCCATTGTTCATATTATCATAAACTGCTTTTATCATTGATGGATTAAATTCTTTTGAACTCAACCCATATCTGCCGCCTAAAATTTCAGGTGAGGTGCCGCCTTTTTCCATATAGGCAGTACAGACATCCATATAAAGAGGATCACCAAGACTTCCAGGCTCCTTTGTTCTATCAAGAACAGTAATTATCTTTGCAGATTTTGGAACAGCATTTAAAAAAGCTTTGGCAAAAAACGGTCGGTAAAGGCGTACTTTAACAAGACCTGTTTTTTCACCGTTTTTATTAAGCTTATTTACAGCTTCCTCAATAGCTTCGCAGGAAGATCCCATGGCAATAATAACTCTTTCAGCATCAGGGTCACCTACATAATCAAAAAGATTATATTCTCTTCCTGTAAGGTCGCTTACTTTTTTCATATATTTTTCAACAATTGCAGGAATTTTTAAATAATAAGAGTTTGCAGCCTCTCTTGCCTGAAAAAATATATCAGGGTTTTGAGCTGTTCCTCTTGTATTTGGGTTTTCAGGGTTTATTGCCCTTTCCTTAAATTTTTTAAAAGCCTCTTTATTAAAAAGAGCTGCCATATCATCATAATCAATCATCTCAACTTTTTGGAATTCATGGGATGTTCTAAAACCATCATAAAAATGCATAAAAGGAACGCTTGCTTCAATGGTTGCAAGATGAGAAACTAAAGCCAAGTCCATTGCTTCCTGCACTGAGTTGGAAGAAATCATGGCAAAACCTGTCTGGCGTGCTGCCATAACGTCAGAATGATCTCCAAATATGGATAAAGCATGGGTTGACAATGTTCTTGCAGTTACATGAAAAACACATGGAAGAAGTTCACCTGCAATTTTATACATATTAGGTATTTTTAAAAGAAGACCCTGGGAAGCTGTAAATGTAGTTGTAAGAGCTCCTGCCACAAGGGATCCATGCACCGCACCTGCTGCGCCTGCTTCTGACTGCATTTGTTTGATTTTAAGAATATTGCCAAAAATGTTTTTACGCCCACCTGCTGCCCAGGAATCTGCTATTTCCCCTAAAGGGCTGGAAGGAGTAATTGGATATATTGCGGCAACATCACTCATGGCATAAGCCACATGGGTTGCAGCAGTATTACCGTCAATAGTCTGCATTGTTTTTTTCATAAGAATCTCCTGTTATTAATAATAATAAATTCTATTCACTGTAACTTTAAAGCATACATTAGATAAGGTTGTATGTAAATAATATCATAAAATTCTCAGCAATTTCCGGTTAAAAATTATTTTTAAGATTAACAGGTGAATA